>CAZNXI010000109.1:0-10019 GCA_964577005.1 uncultured Rheinheimera sp. | reverse complement strand
TGTGGTGGGCATTTTAAGGTTATGCCATGCTCTACTTCAGCTAAAGCATGATTAACATAGGCTTGCAAGGCATCAGGATGCCAGTTAGTAAATAAACTACGGCTTTGGAAATAGCTCAAGGCTGTCGCTCTGTCAGGCCAATGTTGCCGCCGTTTTAATGCAGCTTTGGCTAATGGATTTTTTTTAAATAAGCGAACGCCTTCTAATGTTCTTGCAAGTAACAACATTGAAGGTGGGAAAAGCACTGGATCAAGTAATACTAAGCCTTGAAAGAGCTCAGGGTATTCAGCGTGCATCAACGACGTTAATACGCCGCCAAAGCTGTGTCCTATACCATACACATCGACCTGACCAAATAGCGGTTGATGGGCTTGCCAAGCGTGAGCCGCAATACTAGCTGCCTTGTTCCAGCCCAAAAACTCATTACCATTGTCGCTGTCACCATGCCCTTGCGCATCTGATAAAAACAGATCAAAGTCGCAGGCGAGCTGTTGTAACATGGGTTGGTAGGTTAAGCCGCAAAAGCCGTTACCGTGTAAAAAGTGTAGTACGGGTTTACCAGAGGGCGCGCTATGAAAGCCTCTAACGGTAACACCATAGCGACTGCTATAAGACCAAGGCAGCAATTGCATCAAAAAAATCCTGTACTAAAAATGATGGCGTTACGTTGCCATGTTCAGGCTAAAGCTGCAAGCTTAACCCTCGCTTCGATCCTGCTGTTCAGCTTGTTGTCGCATACGCTCTGCGGCCTCTTGCATAAGTGCCGCTTGCGCTTTTAATAAGCCATCGAGCTCTTGTTGTTCACTCTCGGTCAATTTATCCAGACTTTGTAAGGCTTCAATTTTTTCTTGGAGCTCTTCCCATTTTTTACGATCAAAACCAGTGCGTTGATCTAGCATAGCTTGAAGCAATTGCGGTAAATGATTGCTGTCTGTCAGCTTGTTATCTGAAGTCGTTTTATAAGGTTCAGTATTGTTAGCCAAAGGCTGTGGGGAATAGCTTGCTGCCGCTTGCTGCCAGCCCAGAGTCACCTTATCCTCGGACAATACCGAGTTGGCAGTTACTTTGGGTGCAGCCTGTGCTGCTTTGTTTGGTGCACTGGGTAAATGCGTGGATAAGGGGGGAATTTTGCTTAGGCTAAACGTCATAGGTAGATGCTCCTGTATTTCATCGAGTATGCAATGGCAAAGCAAGTTTTATACCCATATATGGGGGGTTACCAAAGCGCGTTAATTTACAGGGGTATTTATTGCTAATACGCTATGGCAACTAGCGTGGAATAGGCGGCTTTGATCTTGCCAGCGGCGAAAAAAGAGTAACAGAGATAGCCGATACTATTTAAGTTATTAAAAAATGAATTGGCTTTGCCGCAGAGCTATTATGCTGCGGCAAAAAATTGCCGCAGCGCTGAAGGGGGGCTTATTTGGTTCCAAAGAGCTTATCGCCGGCATCACCTAAACCGGGCAAAATATAGCCTTGCGCATTTAAACCTTGGTCAATTGCAGCGGTATAAAGTTCGATATCTGGATGGGCATTGGCAAGCGCTTGAATGCCCTCTGGCGCAGCAACCAACACTAAGGCTTTAATTTGCTTACAGCCCCGTGCTTTAAGCAAATCAATAGTCGCGATCATTGAGCCGCCAGTGGCCAGCATCGGATCGATAATAATAGCCAGTCGCTGTTCAATCTCAGGTGCCAATTTCTGAAAGTAGGGGACAGGTTTTAGTGTTGTCTCATCACGATAAATGCCAACAACACTAATGCGTGCGCTTGGGATTAAATCCAAAACACCATCTAACATGCCTAAACCAGCACGTAAAATAGGTACGATGGTCACTTTTTTACCTTGAATTTGCGCTACATCACAGGGGCCACTCCAAGCGTCAATAGTTACATTTTCAGTAGGAAGATCTTTGGTTGCTTCATAGGTCAGTAAACTACCGAGCTCAATAGCCAGTTGCCGGAATTGCCGTGTACTGATATCTGCTTCACGTAGTAAACCAATCTTATGTTGGACCAGTGGGTGTTTAACCTCAACCACATTCATTGCAATCTCCTTAGAAAATAACTTAGGTTGCGTTTCTGCAAACCCCTTTGCTGCCATCTTATAGCGGTTTGCCAGTGAAAGACTAATACTGTCTGATTATTATCACAAAGAACCGCTGTTCAGACCAGTAATGCATTTGCTACTTGACAGACCAGTGATTCAAACGTACATTTCAAACAAGTGTTTAAATGGTGTGTTTGAATTTGATGAATGCTAAGCTGAATACCCAACAAAAAATCCTTGATGCTGCGCAAAATTTATTCGCAGAATCAGGGTTTAATGACACCTCATTACGCCAAATTACTACCAAAGCTGAGGTGAATCTTGCTTCGGTCAATTATCACTTTGGTTCCAAGAAAGAACTGATTCAGGCGGTATTGCAGCGATATTTGCAAGTATTTATGCCTAGATTAGATCAAGAATTTGATGTGTTGTTGGCCAGCACCAAGCCAAATCATTTACCCAATGTACTGGCGGTTTTTGTTAAACCTCTTTTAGAGCTAAATAATATTCAACGTAAGGGCACCCGCACTTTTCTGCAGCTACTGGGTCGTGGCTATACGGATGTGCAAGGGCATTTACGTTGGTTTATTAATCAACACTATGGCCGCACCTTGGACAAATTTGTGCTACTGGTACAACAAAGTTGCCCGCATTTACCACAAAGTGAATTGTTTTGGCGCTTACACTTCGCGCTTGGCTCCATTGTTTTTACTATGGCCTCGAATGAAGCCTTAGCAGAAATTGCGTTAGCAGACTTTGACGAAGCTGTGGATATCGAAGGTGTGATCCAGCGCTTAATCCCTTATTTATCGGCAGGTATCGCTGCCCCTGTTTTTAATCAAGCAACATTAACACCCACTAGAACCGTAGCCTGACGCTGGAAGGAAGCTGAAATGGTATATTTATTAATTATTATTGCAATATTAGTGGTGCTGTTGGGGGTAACCTCAGTGCGCCGTAGTCTTATTACCAAACCGGTTTTTGCTATCTTTAAAAAGATCTTACCGCCACTGTCTGATACCGAGCGTGAAGCGATGGAAGCGGGCGATGTCTGGTGGGATGGCGAGCTGTTTAAAGGTAAGCCAGATTGGCAGAAATTACATGCTATCCCTAAAGCCGAGCTGTCGAAAGATGAGCAAGCCTTTATGGATAATCAAGTAGAGACGCTACTTAAAATGTTGGACGATTATAAAATCGTACAAGAGCAACGTGATTTACCGGTAGAGGTTTGGAACTACATTAAGCGTGAAGGTTTCTTCGCGATGATTATTCCTAAGAGCTACGGTGGTCGCGAGTTCTCTGCCATTGCTAACTCAACCATAGTGTCACGTATTGCCACGCGTAGCTTAACGGCCGCGGTGACGATCATGGTGCCTAACTCGTTAGGCCCAGGTGAGTTGTTGATGCACTACGGTACTGACGAGCAGAAAAACCGCTGGTTACCGACTTTAGCCAATGGTACCGATGTCCCTTGTTTTGCCTTAACTGGCCCAGAAGCCGGTTCTGATGCGGGTGGTATTCCAGATAGTGGTGTGGTCTGTAAAGGCCAGTTTGAAGGCAAAGAAGTCCTAGGCATTCGTTTAAACTGGGATAAGCGTTATATCACCTTAGCGCCAGTTGCTACCGTACTGGGCTTAGCCTTTAAAATGTACGATCCGGATAAGCTATTAGGGGATAAAGAAGAGCTGGGTATTACTTGTGCCCTGATCCCGACCAGTCACCCAGGTGTGCAAATTGGTGATCGCCATTTCCCCATGAATATGGCCTTTATGAACGGCACGACCTACGGTAAAGATGTGTTTATTCCATTAGATTGGATTATCGGTGGCCCATCGTACGCCGGTCGTGGCTGGCGCATGCTGGTAGAGTGTTTATCTGCAGGTCGGGGTATTTCCTTACCCGCATTGGCAACGGCTACTGGCCATTTAGCCACGCGGATGACCGGTGCTTATGGTTATGTGCGTCAGCAGTTCGGCATGTCAATTGGCAAGTTTGAAGGCGTACAAGAAGGTTTAGCCCGCATTGGTGGCTTAACCTATACGTTAGAAGCGATGCGGGTAATGACGGCAGGTGCGATTGATTTAAAATTAAGCCCGTCGGTTGTTACGGCTATCGCTAAATACCATATGACAGAAATGTCACGCGTGTTATTAAACGATGCCTTTGATATTCATGCTGGTAAAGCCATTCAATGTGGCCCGATGAACTACTTAGCGCATGGCTATATGGGTGTGCCTATCTCTATTACGGTAGAAGGCGCCAATATTTTAACCCGCAATCTGATGATTTTTGGACAAGGTGCGACCCGTTGTCACCCATACGTATTGGCCGAGTTAGAAGCCGCAGCAAATCCAAATGCGGAAGAAGGCTTAGCGCAGTTTGATAAGTTGTTAATGGCACACGTAGGTTTTGCCATTGGTAATACCTTCTCAGCCTTGTGGCAAGGCTTAACCGCCGGAGCCTTTAATGGTGCGCCGGTATCGGGTGATACTGCCCGTTATTATAAGCAGTTAAGCCGGATGAGCCGTGCTTTGGCCTTAAGTGCCGATATTTCGATGCTTATGTTAGGTGGTGATTTAAAACGTAAAGAAATGCTGTCTGCGCGTTTAGGCGATGTGTTAAGTCAGTTGTATATTGCTTCAGCGGTACTGAAGTTTTATGAAGATAATGGCCGTCAACAAGCAGACCTACCGTTCGTGCATTACAGTGTGCAGCGTGCCTTGTATGAAATTGGTAAGGCGTTTGATGGTTTCTTTGCTAACTTCCCAAATCGTATTGTGGCCCGTACTATTCGCACTTTGGTGTTCCCATTCGGTATCGGCTACAAGATGCCAGCTGATGACGTGGCACAACAAATCTGTGAAGCCTTATCTAAGCCATCTGTAGTGCGCGATCGCTTAACGCATTTATGCTACGTTGGTGCTGATGAGAATGACGCCACTGGCTTAATGGAATCAGCCTTCGTTGCGATGCATAATGCTCAACCGTTACTGAAAAAGCTGGCGCAAGCGCAAAAAGCTGGACAATTGCCGCGGAAACAACCGTTAGCTGATAGCATTAAGCAAGCCTTGGCTGCAGCTATCATTACCGCGGAAGAAGCTGCAACGCTAGAGCATATGAATAAACTGCGCTTTAAAGCCATTAGTGTGGATAGCTTTAAGCCAGGTGTATTAGAAGCAATGAGTGTTAGCAATAAAGCGGCTGCTTAAACCCGTTTGAGCGAACATAACATCTAAAAAACCGCAGCTTGCTGCGGTTTTTTTATACCGTTAAACCAGTGGGCAAGCTTAGCTTTAAGCCGGCTGCGCCGAGGGAATGCTTTAATAAAAAGGCTTAAACATTAATGCGTTAAAAGCTATGCTTCTGTTTACTAATCAGCGTAGAATAGAACAGCTAAAAAAATCATAAATAACAATAGGTAAAGCATGATGCAACAGAGCAGAATTCGTTTAGCAACCATCGAAGATAGTGCGTTGATCCTGTCCTTTATTCAGGGATTAGCTGAGTATGAAAAGCTAGCCGATCAGGTTGTGGCTACCGAACAACAATTAATTAAAAGCTTATTTGGCGACAATCCTGCCGCAGAAGTTGTGATCGCGGAATATGCTGGAGAGCCCGCCGGTTTTGCGTTGTTTTTTCACAATTACTCCACTTTTTTAGCGCAGCCGGGGTTGTACTTAGAGGATTTATTTGTGTTGCCAGCTTATCGCGGCAAGGGCTTGGGCAAACTGCTCCTTAGTTACTTAGCCAATTTGGCTGTAGCACGTGGTTGTGGTCGTTTTGAATGGTCTGTGCTGGACTGGAATCAACCTGCTATTGATTTTTATCAGTCACAGGGCGCTAAACTGATGCATGATTGGCGCATCACTCGGCTCACAGGTACCGAGCTACAGGCATTAGCTGCACAATACTCACAATAATCAGCGCGACCAATTTTACTGCTTATATAAGGTTG
Source organism: uncultured Rheinheimera sp. (assembly GCA_964577005.1). Lineage (GTDB taxonomy): Bacteria > Pseudomonadota > Gammaproteobacteria > Enterobacterales > Alteromonadaceae > Alishewanella. The sequence continues at coordinate 4,015 of CAZNXI010000109.1, read as the reverse complement.
TTATAAGTAAGATGAAAGCAGAAAACTCAGAAAGATTAGAAAGAGAAAGAACCTTTAAAGAAATTGCCGCTACGGCGAGTAAAGCCGCAACGCAGCCAGCGACAAAAGCGAAAGTGGTAAGCCGTAAAGTCACAGTCAGAAGACGCAAAGCGGATGATTTTTGGATTAATATTGGCGTTGTGGTTGTGATCGGGCTTTGTTTATTAGTAATAGGTTGGGAGGTCTTACTACAGGTAGTTTAGTCACATAGCATTAGGTAAGTTTAGATCAACCGCATTAACAAGATTAATTTTGGCGTCTATAGCGTCATGCTAGTTGAAAAAGCCTAGCCTAAAAGCAGCAAGTAAGCGGCTCCAGGCTAGGGCTGAACAACAGTTTAACTCACTTTACCGCGCGCGATAATCTCCTGAGCCATAATATCGGCAATGGTACTTGTCGATAATTTTTCAGCATCAGCACGGCGGAAAATCGTCAATAAGGTATCAAATATCTGCATGACTTTTGCGGTAGATTCTGTTGCGTTATAACCTTGCGGGCGCATTTCAAAGGCAACGTTAATAATTCCACCGGCGTTAATTACGTAATCGGGTGCATAAAGAATACCCAGCTCACGCAGTTTTTCACCATGCTCTGGTCGCTTTAATTGGTTATTGGCACAGCCAGCCACAATTTTAGCTTTTAAATGTGGAATGGTATCATCATTTAAGGTGGCACCCAGTGCGCAAGGTGCGTAAACATCGGCTGGTGCAGCGTAGATTTCATCTAAACCCACTGCCGTTGCGCCAAATTGTGTCACAGCGCGGTTAATCGCTTCTTGATTGATATCGGTAACAATCAGTTTAGCGCCTTCTTTATGTAAGTGTTCACATAAATAGAAGCCAACGCTACCCAGCCCCTGAATGGCCACGGTTTTACCCGCTAAATCGGCAGAGCCAAACTGATGCAGTGCTGCGGCTTTAATGCCTTGATAAGTCCCTAAAGCCGTAAAGGGGCCCGGGTTACCACTTTTACCCTCTAAACCAGCCACAAAAGGCGTCTCCTGATTTACCTGCATAATATCGTGCGTGGTAATATTCACATCTTCAGCACTGTAATAGCTGCCGTTTAAGCGATGGATCATCCGACCGAAAGCACGGAATAAGGCTTCAGATTTAATAGTTTTTGCATTACCGATAATAACGGATTTACCACCGCCTAACGGCAAACCTGCCATGGCATTCTTATAAGTCATACCGCGTGATAAACGCAGTACATCAACCAGCGCATCTTCATCGCTAGCATAATCCCATAATCTGCAGCCGCCAACAGCGGGACCTAAACGTGTGCTATGAACAGCAATAATGGCTTTTAAGCCAGTTTCCTGATCACTGCAAAAAACGACTTGTTCATGTTGATCAAATTCAGGATGGTTGAATACTGCCACGGTGGACTCCCTTGGAGGCTAACTATTATACAATGATTTTTTGCACCTTACGTTTACGTAAACTGCAATATTTTATTTGTCGCGAAATGTATCATTTCAGAAGCGGATATACCAGACTTGTCCTTAAATACTATCTGGTCTGTCCAGATTTAATGAAAACCGCTATTCAGGCTATTGATTGTCATCATTGAGTGGCCTAAAGTAGCGCTATTTTATAATAGGAATAATTGTAATGAGTGAGCAATTGACTCAAGATGATATTGAAATGACTGAGGAGCAGCGAGTTGTTTGGTTGCGCACCCAATTTCAACGGGCCAATGAATATTTAGCAAGCAAAGGTATCATACCTGATAATGTTTCAGTGCAAGAAAGCCGTTATTTACCTCCTTTTGTTGCTGTTTGGAAATTAAATACCCGAGATAAACAGGCATTTTGGGTTATAAGCGGTGATTTGCCTACTGATCATATGCCTCTGGCTGCCGCAACCGATGCTCGTGAAGCTATCCGCGCTTTTGCATTACATTGGCAGCTTAAAGCTGAGCAAATAACACAAGGCGATGTTGCTGAACAGACACAAAAAGATTTTGCGAACTTGCTGATTGCTAGGGCTCATGAGTTGTATGAAGTATTTTCTGACGAAAAATTATGGCAGTCGGTCATAATCTCCACCTAAAATGGCAACTTTAATTTACAGGATAAAAGCCAAAGTGAGCGCTTTTATCCTGTTGTTACGCAATAATTGAAACAACTGATTCGACGGCTTAACTATAAAAAGTCTGAACTATCAATTTACTCTTCAAAATACCACAAGCCCTGATTAATCAAATCAGTGATCAACATTAAACGCTCTTCGCGAGCGATAAAATGTAAACACTGTTGTTGATCGATTCTCGGACTGTCGCACAGCAGTTTCGCGGTAGTATATTCTTCAGCCGGTAAAACGATACGATTGCCATTGATAAATAACTGAATATCGCTATCAGTTTGTGCTTGATAATAGCTACAACGTAAGCCACCCAGTCGACCTAATACTGAACCTTCTTCAAGGTATTCCGCAATTTCGTCGGCTGCATAGTGTGGATCGGGCTCTTGCTGATCCAGCTCGTGTTTTGGCTGAGTAATAAACTGACCGAACCAGGTGGGTAGTTGTGGGCGATCGCTGATCAGTTGCAACAGTAATTGTTGTACCTGATCCAAATCTTGCTCGCTGATCGCGCCAATTTCACTGTTTAGCGTTCGATTAGCATCACTGAAGCGCTTACCCACAAAGTCATTATCAATCAGATAGTCCGTTAAGCCCGTGAGTAAATCTTTTTGGGCGGGCGCTCTAAAGCCTACAGAATAGTTCAAGCTATTCTCAATGGAAATACCGTCATGCGGGCAACCTGGCGGGATATACAAAATGTCACCAGGTTCCATAATGACATCAATGCAGGCGATAAAAGGCGTGACTTGCAGTAAGCGTGGATGCGGACAAATCGACTTCAAGCTTGGATCGGGCATACCAACACGCCAGTGCCGCTTACCTTCACCTTGAATAATAAACACATCATATTGGTCAAGATGTGGGCCAACACCACCGCCTGGCGTTGAGAAGCTGACCATCAAGTCATCAATACGCCAGTTCGGAATAAAGCGGAAAGGTTCAATTAACGCCGCTGCAGGAGGATGCCAGTGATCAACGGCTTGTACCAGAATGGTCCAGTCTTTATCACCAAAGCGCGTAAAATCCTCAAAAGGGCCGGTTTCCAGTTGCCAATTGCCATCTGTGCATTGCACTAAGCGCGATTCAACATCATCTTCTAATGCTAAGCCTGCCAGCTCGTCTGCAGAGAGGGGATCTTGAAATTGCTGAAAACCTTGCTTAATCAGCAGCGGCTTCTTTTGCCAGTATTGCTGCATAAAATCAGCCAGGCTTAATTCACCCAGATTTAATTGGTACATGTTAGGGTCCTTATTACAGAGGCGTTAAAAAGCATGGGTATTTGTTAGCTGGGTTAGCTGGCTAAATGGGCTAGCTAATTTCCCTAACAAATTTATAAAACAGCTTTAGTTACCCAGCTAAGGTAACTAGCCGACATACTGTCGGCTAGTTCTACTTCACTTATGATAACGTAAGCAGGGTTAGTCGAGTAGCTCAACCAAGCGAATCGCATCACCAATATAACCTGCAGGTGTAAGCTGTTTCATCTCTGCTTTAACCTGCAAAGGTAACTCTAAACCATCGATAAATAGGGCTAAGTCGGCAGCACTAATGCGTTTACCACGCGTTAGCTCTTTGAGTTTTTCATAAGGTTTTTCAATACCATACTTACGCATAACGGTTTGTACTGGCTCAGCCAATAATTCCCAGTTAGCGTCTAACTCAGCGCGTAAATTCGCTTCATTTACCTCCAGTTTGCTGATGCCTTTTAAGGTCGCTTGATAAGCAATCAGGGTATAACCAAAACCTACCCCTAAATTACGCAGTACGGTAGAGTCGGTTAGATCGCGCTGCCAGCGTGAGACAGGTAACTTGGCCGATAAGTGGTTAAACAAGGCATTGGCGATACCCAGGTTACCCTCAGAGTTTTCAAAATCTATAGGGTTAAC
>CAZNXI010000108.1:0-10196 GCA_964577005.1 uncultured Rheinheimera sp. | reverse complement strand
ACTGTTTGTAAGCTTGTTTAGCTTGCTGCAACTCTTCTTCCGCATCCGTTTTTTGTACTTGCTTCGCGTCATCAACCCGTCTTGCATCAACAAAAAACATCAATAAGCTCAAAGCAAACAACATACAAAGGGCGAAAATTGACCACCCCAAAAAGATATGTGCAGCAACACAAATAATGAAACCAACAGATAACATTACTATTTTCTTGTAATCCGAAGCTATCACTTCCCCTCCTTAATTCAATTTATGTAGCGGCATGGTTAATCTTAAACTATTACCCGGAGGGATAATTTCAAGACTTGATGTCAATGTCTCAATAAAGGTTAGACCTCGTCCAAAAGTATTGCCGTTTTTTTCAGCATTATCACTGGAATGGATAAAACCTTTTCCGCTGTCAGTTATGTGTATTTGTAACTCCTCACTATCTGCCAACCACTGCATATCAAACGATATAAACTGCTGTTCAGTTAAAAGCTGTAGTCGTTTTTCTTTTTCTTCATAAAAGTGGATAAAACCATCATCTCTACTTTTCATTTTGCTATCTAAACCTAATACACCATGCTCTAACGCATTAATGTAAAGCTCTGTCACTACTGTAAAAACACGTTGAATAAACTCAATTGGAAAGTTCTGTACTTTCAAAAAATCTGTAGCTTTTTTAGGCAGATCCATATGCAGCATACTTAAACCACGGAGGGCAAAACTGACGTCAAAAGCCCCTGTTTGAACCTTGTTGTTACAAGGTATAGCACACAGTTCAAGTTGAAGATGCTGACAATTTACTAAACATAAACTTACATCGTCTTGTTCCGGCACATGTTTAAACTTTGCTTTTATTCCTTGTAATGGCCGCTCACTTCTCCATAGAACAAGATCAACTAAATCAGCCACTTGCAGCTGACCATTATCATCAAGAACCGTCTCTGTTAAGCCATCACTAAACATCATAAAATACGTAATATTGCTTTCGTCCAGTGAAAAACGTTGCACCTGAACACTGATTTGATGCTTGGCTAGTACCCCTAAAGCCATATTGGTTGACGGCGCAACTGAAACTATTGCACCATCATGATCCAGCAATAACACTGATGGCATTCCGCCATTCCAAATTTCCAAACTGTGTTGCCGGGGATCTAAGCGCAACAAAACCGCAGCAATAAACCGATCATCTGGTAGTAATCGGTTCAAATTATCATTTAATTCAAAGACGATATTAGGTAAAGGAATGGCCTTTTTTGCCATACTATGGAATGTTTTGAGCATTGGCGTAAGGGATATCGCGGGAGCTAAGCCATGCCCCATTGCATCTGCAAGCATAAAATACCAGCTGCCATCATCAGCCTGACAACGCAGTACTGCGTCACCACTAAACAAACTATGTGATTTAACCCAAGCATGAACAGCCGGGTGGGGTTGATTTAATTGTTGAAACATTCTGTCGAATAAGTGTTTCGCCAGCCGCTGCTGCTCTTGCTCTTGCTCTACCCAAAACTCGAGTGCCTGCTTCTGCTGTTGTGTGAGAGCAACCAACTGCTGCTCACGAACAGAGCGGGTAATTTTAACCCACAACAACTCCAGATTTACCGGTTTAACCATGTAATCATGGATCCCTGCATTAAAAGCATCTAAAAAGAACAGCGGATCATCATTACCACTCACCATAACGACAGCAGTAACAATATTTATCGCCTTAAGCTCAGGCAGCAGCGAAATACCCTCGCCATCAGTGAGCTGATTATCAAGAATAACCACATCAAAACTAAAATGGGCTTGATGAATAACGTTTCTGGCCTCTGCCAGATTAAGACAGCTGATAACTTCAGCACCTTTCAATTGCAAGAAGTTCTTGTAAAAAGCATTAAAGACAAAATCATCTTCGACAACCAGAATTTTTAAGTACTGAGGGTTGCTATTCTTTGCCATTATGCTACTCACAAGATACAAGTTAACAAGAGCAAAAACCTTCTAACAACAAGCGGTTATTTACAGTTTTATAGATTAGTTTTAGTAGATGACTCTGGCTTATTCAAGGAATGAAGCTGTTTTTTAAAAAAGCTCTGGCTTTGTGCAACCGCCTCGACCAACAGCGAATAACACTGTGGCAGGTTAGTAAACTGCTCTTCGCGCAACATGAGTTCAAGCTGCTTTGCAGCAACCCCCAGCGGTATCAGGCCTAACTGCAGTGCTGAGCTTTTCAGGCTATGGCTTAATAAACGTAAATTGGCGTAATCTTTTACCAGCCAGGCTTGCTCTAGTTGCGTCAATGTTAACGGCAGTTGCTCTGAAAAAAGCACCAGTAACTCTTCAGCCAAATCCGTCATACCCGCAAAGTGTTTGTAACACGCCTCCTTATCCCACACTTCGGCGGGTTCTGATGTCGCTTCCTTTAAAGGCACTTCCGGCTTTTGACGGGCACGTTTAACAACAGCCGTTTTGGTTGATTTATCAACAGCCGCCTTGTTATCCGTTGCGTTGGCTGCTCGCTCTAACAATCTGCCAATTGCCGCACTAAGATCGGCCTGATTAAATGGCTTGGCAAGGTAGTCGTCCATGCCTGCTGCTAAGCAACGCTGCCGATCTTCCGACATTGCATTGGCGGTAAGGGCTAAAATGGGTATCTGTTGCCAGTTAACGCCTGCTTCGCCATGCCGGATGCGTTTTGCAGCTTCATAACCATCCATGATGGGCATGAGGCAATCCATCAAGATTAAGTCTACCTCTTTATTTTGTGCTGACTTGAGCTGCGCTATTGCTTCTGCACCATTTTCAGCAACAACAATGTGGCAGCCCCACTGCGCCAGATAGGCTTTCGTTATATGCCGATTTACCTCGTTATCTTCGACCAGTAATATTTTTATATGGGTAAGATTATGCCGTTGAGCAGAAAATAAAACCGTCTGTGTTGCTTGTTTTGGCACACCTGTCGGCAGTGACAACCTTACTTCAAAGGTACTGCCATGCCCGGGCTCACTTTCTACCCGTATTTCCCCGGCCATAAGGCTGACAAGCTCCTGGCATATCGTTAAGCCCAGCCCCGTGCCACCAAAATGGCGGGTGGTTGATATATCTGCCTGTGTAAAAGCCTGAAATAAGCGTGTTTGCTGCTCGGTATCTAAACCGATACCTGTATCTTGCACCTGCACGCACAGCAAATTGGCATCGTCTTTGGGCTGCAGCACAACCTTTAACGTTACCCCACCCTGTTGGGTAAATTTTAATGCATTCCCCACCAAATTTGTGATCACCTGTTTAATCCGCAATGGATCGCCTTTTAACCAAGATGCTTCAGTTGCATTGCTTTCAAAGATGAGATCAAGCTGTTTTTGATTGGCCAGGTAACGAAATGCGTCCAGTACTTCCTGCATTAATTGGTTTAAATTAAAATCAATCAGCTCTAAGTTAAGCTTGCCGGCACTCATTTTAGAGAAATCCAGCACATCATTAACAATTGCCAATAGGTTTTTCCCGCTATCCATCGCAGTTTGGATTTGTTGTTTTATCTCTGCAGCCAAAGGTTGCTGCACTACTATGTCCAACATTCCTATCACACCATTTAGTGGTGTGCGAATTTCATGGCTCATGTTGGCCAAAAATGCAGCCTTTGCAGCGGCTGTTTGTTCCGCAGCTTCTTTTGCCAGTAATAATTTTTCTTCTATGGCAACCTGCTGTGAAATATCCATTGCCGTCGCATATATGTTTCCTGTTGCAGCATCACAAGCCAGATCCCATGCCAGATCAATATATTCCCCGCATGAGCGACGAAAACGGTTTTTAAACGTTAAACTTTGCTCTGTAAACAGCTGATGCAACGCTTGCTCAGTGCTGGTGAGATCATCAGGGTGAATAAAGGCCGTAAAAGGCATGGTGTAAAAGTCATCCAGTGTAAAATTGAGTTTTTCTAAAAATGCAGGGTTGACCTTGATAAAATGACCTGCGGCATTAATGATGCACATCAGGTTATCTGATAACTCAAAAAAACGATCTAACTCTTGTTGCGACTGTTGTAATTTCTGATGTTGCAAACACGCACGTAAACGGTAGCTAAAGTGCTCGCAAAGCTGGCGTAATTCATACTGAAAAATACTTGGTAAGTCATTATGTTTTAAAAGTAATACGCCATAACCGGTAAGGGGGTAAGCATAAACTTTGCCGCTATCCAGTGCAGCAATTTCTTCACCATTCACTGGCGCGCACTGAATTAGTGTTTCAGTATACTGTGCTAAACCCGAATTGCGCGGCAGCTCTTTGACTAAGACATAATCCTGATAAAAAATAGGATCTATTTCAAAAACAGCCACAGCCTTGCATGCCAGTTTGCGTAACAACACCGGCAAAAATTGTTTAAATTGTTTATCTAAACTTAATTCGTGCCCTATAGATAACAGCAATTCCAGCAAAATATCACGCCATTGTTCCTGTAATTGCTCTGGCATTCTTAGTGCTCCGGAAATAACGCCACTACTGCTGTTTTATTATAAAACTCTAAATAATCCTGACCGTTATTCGCAATTTCACCTAAGGTTAAGGCGCCGACCATGGGTACCTTGTCGATACTTACACTTGTTAGCTCACGCTCAAAGTGTTGTTCCAGAAACAGCACGCGGGAAATGCAGTCTATAAATAACTGCCATTTGATTGGACTTTGATGTGGCAAGCTTGCCAAAGCCCGATTTTTTGCCTCTGCCGCAGCGGCAGGCAAAGAGGCTAGATCGCCCGTTAAAATATGTACAAAGCTACCCTGCGGCACATCACCAACACAAATCAGCTGTTTGTCGCGGGTGATGATAGGATCTCTGACCACTAACTCTGCATTGACCTTGGTAATACCAAACGGATAGGCTTTTGCTACATCGAAAAAGTTTTCTTCGGTGATAATTAGCTGTCCATGCTGTTTTATAACCTCTTGATAGACATCAAAAGCAGGTTGCCAGTTTAGGCTGATAATAGTATTACCCTTTGACTCTGTTACACGATAAGCTTCTGTTATGGGCTGCCAGCCATGTGCAACGCCCACGCCCCCCGCATTAGCCATCAGCCCCACTACTGCTATACCTTGCTGTAACCCTTGATTGGTAATAACACAAGGGCTTTGTTGTAACGATAACGAACCTGCACCACCACCAATAAAGTTAATATCCAGGCCAAAATGGTTAAATAGCTGTTCAATCAATACGGCACAGCCTTGAGCCAAACCATCAGTAAACACCAATAAGGTATCATTGGTGTATTGCCCGGGAAAATACTGCTGTAGTGTCTCTGAGATAGTTGTCTCTTGATCCTCTCCCAGTGGCAGGATCTGAATTTGTAGTGCTGCTGGCAAGCCTACTAAAATAGCGCCGGTGGTTTGACATTGATGCTGATTAATAATTTGCGGAAAAATACCGCCGATAATGGGCTTACTAAAACCTTGCAAGGCACCATCTACGTCAGATTTTTGCCAGTTATTTCCCTCAGGTAATAACACCAGCACCGAGCCAACAACAGGCAGCTGTTGGAAATCTAGCAGTGCCTGACAAAATGCAGAGTAGTCTGCGGTTTTTAAACAGGTTAGCAGCATGTTTCGTATCTACCTTAAGATGAACTAATTTGAAGATAGCCGAATTTTGCCAATTTAGATGTGTAAGGTGCTTTTTTTACACAATGTTCTTGGGCATTGGTAGCGAAAGCAGTAAAAATGTGTTTTGAGGAAACGTCAAGCTCGTCCTTATCGCATCGCGGATCCGCCGGTAAAAACCGGTTAGATCATGGTGGCACCTCACTGGTTCAGACCAACAATATTGGCGCCTACCCAAGCACTGCGTATAACGCGGACACTGTCTAAGCATGCCTGGGGCATGAGTTTAAATAAGCCTGGATGAGTCTGATATCTGAGGATGCTTGCGCAATAAGCCGCTGGCAATAGTCTTCCAGTTGCTCAGAGTGACCTAGCGTAAGATATCGCTCTATATCAACTGCCATTTTAGCCAGCGCTAAGCACTGCACCTGGCCCGCAGTACCTTTTATGTTATGCATCACTTGGGAGATAGCTGATATATCCTGTTCGTGCAGTGCGTCTTGCAGATCAGCGAGTTTTTTCCCGAGACCGTTGACAAACAATTGCAACAATTCAGGCGCCATAAACTGCATTTGGCCAAGTCCGGCTAAAAACTTTTCAAGATCCCATGAAGAAGCATTCATTTATGCACACCTTAAAACTGTTGATTTGCAGCATTTTTATATTTATCCACTAATATCGCTTTTATCTTAGGTTCGAGCTGCTGAGCGAGTAATTGAGAACGCGTAAGCACGTTTACACCAGACAGGCCAGCGGTTTGAACGTTTGGTTGACTGGTTAATAGCAAGACTGGGGTATCAGCGTTAAGCCCTTTGTTCACTTGCACTGCGCTAATTAGCGCCGGCCCTTTTAATACCTCAAGCTCAACTGAAACAATTATCAAATCAAAAGGTTCAGTTAACAAACGCTGCAATGCTTGCAAGCTTTCTTGCATGAAAACCGCTTTAAGTTGCATGTTCTCCAGTAATTGTTGTAGCAATAACCTTAGTACTTTAGAGGGCTCTAGCACTAAAACAGTGCCTAAATACGCTTTGTTAACCTGCCGGATAAATCCTAATTTTGCCTCTATCTCATGCACTTTAGCTGAATCATCACTGTTTAAAGATAGCGCTTGCAATAGATCGACCAACTGCAGAGCCTGATCAGCAAACTCCTCCGAAAATATCGTTGTGCGCGGTGATGTCAATAGGTCTTCAAAGTAGTGGCAAATTGAGGTAACTAACGGCAAGCCATGGGTACCACCAGCTCCTTTAACACTGTGAACTATACGGTAAACCTCTTCAAACTCCTCACAATCCCTATTTTTTCCGTTAAGTTTAAGGATATAGTGCTCTAGTTTCTGGCAGCGACTTGACAGTGAGTCGAGAAAATCGGTTCGCAAAACAGATAGCATTGACAAAATCTGCTCTGATGATGACAAGCTTCACCTCTTCACATGGCATTAGGCGTAAGTAATATACAAGATAGACCAGATGACAAAATGTTTTATCAGCAGACATAAAAATACCTGCTTGCTACAAAACGGGGATTAGCAACTACTCAATTTTTGCCGAATTAGCTCATCAGGCAACGCACTAACAGTGGATTGTGGCAATCTACCGTTATTCTCTGCACGCTGTCTGGCAAGGTAAAGTAATAACGGCAAGTTGTCGTCTGTATATGAGAAATCTGGCGCAGAGCTTAGTAACACAGCCTGCACGAGCTTTTCATTGTATCCCCACAACGTCAGCATGTAAGCAGAGACTACCGATCGCAGCGTGAGCTCTGACCATGAAGTATAATCGGCGGCAAATTTTTGCTGCCACTGCTGGGTTGATGTAATTAACTGACCAATTACTGAAAGCAGTGCTGCGACAAATAATTCATCTTTCACATCCTGATTGCAATTTAACAAAGCGCATAGCTGCTGGCTTTGGTTTGCAACATTATAGGCCGCGTCATTAATTTTTCTGTGTAATTCGTGTTCAAGCATAGCCTCACTGGCATGTTCCATAGCAATTGAGGTAATTACCGCATCAGTTAATTTAATGCCTAATCGCTTAATGGCCTCTTCCAGCGATAATGTTGCCCGACTAAACCCCATATAAGAAGAGTTAGCCAATTGTATTAATTTGGCAACGATCAAAGGCTCATGCTGAACAAGCTCCACGATGTCCATTGCATTGCAATGTTCATCGTGCAATAGGGTTTTCAGCTTTCTGACAATGTCCGGCAGAGGCAGTAACAAAGCGCTGCTGCCTAGCATGGCTCTTGTGTTTGCCGAGACAGGTAAAGCATGAACAAGTTCAACGCAGGTGAACAACTGCAGGAAATCACCTTCGTTAAAAGGCTTACTCAAAACAAAATGTGCTATTTTTCCGGAATCGCATATAACATTTTCTGTGGTATCACCTGTCAGCAAGGTCCTGATTGCCTCAGGCTGCAACAGTGCGACTTCGGCAAGTACTTTGTCACCATGTATTTGCGGCATTAAATAATCACAGACCACCAAATCTATCTTCACATTAGCAGCAACAGCATTCGACCAGACAGTGGCATCCTGGCAGCTATAAAACTCCCAATTCGGCCGCAACCGCCTTGCAAGGCGCAGTAACGCACGCAGCATAAAGTCGTCGTCATCAATAAAAAGTACGCTAAACATCAGCACCTCCACACAGCGCACCGGCACTTTGAGAGCCTGCAGACGATAGCAGAGCAATATAGCCTTGCTCTGATTGTGGCCGGGCAATAAAGTACCCCTGAATAACATCACAGCCCATTTGCTGGACAAGTTGTAACTGGTCCATGGTTTCGACACCTTCAACAACAACACGCAAGTTTAAGTCATGTGCCAGACGCACAATATTTGCCACCAGGCTTTGTGTCTGCAAATTACGTTCTACGTCATCAATTAATGAGCGGTCTATTTTTAACACATTTAATGGTAATTTGTTGAGATAGGCTAAAGAGGAATAGCCGGTACCAAAATCATCAATAGCGATACTAATACCGAGATCTGACAACACCTTTAGTTTGTTGGCGCAATCATCAAAGTTTTCCAGTAAAAAAGTTTCGGTAAGCTCAAACTCCAGCTGGTCAGCATTTACACCGTAATGCGTTATATGGTGTTTTATCCACTCTATAAAATCTGGCTCCATCAGCTGACGGCCAGAAATGTTTACCGCCATCTTACCAATATTAATGCCCTTGTTATTCCAATTAACCAAAGCCTGAAAAGCTTGCCTTAACACCCAATAGCCGATTTCAATAATTTGTCCCTGCTGCTCAGCCAAAGGAATAAACAACGATGGCGAAACAATGCCAAATTCAGGGTGATGCCATCGCACAAGCACCTCACAACCTGATAACGCTTGTTTATGCAAATCGTGCTTGGCCTGGAAATTCAAAAATAACTGGTCTTGTTCTATTGCGCTATGTAAAGCCTGACTTAAAGACAATTGGTGCTTTTTACGCTCTACCGCCTGGCGGTCGTAACGCATGAACATACGCAGTGTACTCTGCGCAACCAGCATATTTCCCAACAGCAAATTGTTCAATATAGTGCGGGGGTCATTGCCATCTTCAGGCAGCAGACAATAACTTACAGCAAAATCTATTGCCCCCTTAGCCAGTTGTTGATGACCGGTTATCGATGACAGTATTTCAGTGATATTCTGCAGTACCTGCATCTCACTGTCTGGCACGGGTAGCACAATGACAAACTGTTCATTGGCCAGAAATGCCAACTCTCCTGCGGCAGACGCAGACCTTAACAATTGTTCAGCAATAGATTCAAGTGCGCGCTCTGCTTCGGTGTAACCAATAACACGGCTCCACAGCTCAAAACTGCGAATTTTTACGGCAACCAAGGCTAGAGGGCGCGCATTTTGTATATATTTTGGGATTAGCTGCAACAACTGTTGGTAATTTAACATGGCGGGTAAGTCAAACACGTTATTAACTAACACCGGAACCGTTACATAAGACAATTCTATAATGCAGCTGCGGGGGCCAACTAAGCGGCAGCTCAGTTCAATTTCGGCACGACTGTCCAGCGTTACAAATACGCTGCGGGCCGCATCAAAAAGCGCAGCGCTAATTTTATCTTTGTCCTCTGGCCCCACCAAACTGGCGAGCGAACACCCCGCTTTGCTTACTTCATCTCCGAGCAATGCACATGCAGCTGCATTTGCTTGTAATACCATACCCTCTGATGACAGCTCAAGCAGCGGTTCCGACGCCGCAAGCAACATTTTACTGGCCTGCCGGTTAAAACGATGTTGTTGATAATGCTCAAAGGCGGTACCAACTTGCAGCAGTAATTCTTCGTCTTCCCAGGGCTTCTGTAAAAAACGAAACGCAGTGCCTGCATTTAACAAGGTTTTTAATGATTCAAAGTCAGCGTAACCGCTAATAACCAAACCGACAATGTCAGGAAAATGCTTTTTTATTGTTGCCAGCAATTCAGCACCATCCATCGTTGGCATGCGAAAGTCGGTCAGCACCACTTTGCAGGGCCATGATTGTAAAATTGTCAACGCATCAGCACCACAGCTTGCCGTTCTGACACTATAGCCCGAACGCGACAATACCCGGCTAATTGCCTTTAAAATGCCAATTTCGTCATCAACAACCAGAACCAACTTTTCCATCTTGCCTCCT
>CAZNXI010000107.1:0-10313 GCA_964577005.1 uncultured Rheinheimera sp. | reverse complement strand
TCAATTTCCTGATCAGAATCATAAAATTCAAGATGCAGCATGTCTGCTAAATGGCGGCCAATTGTGCTTTTACCCGCACCCATAGGACCCACTAGGAAGATATTACGTTTTTCTGCCATATGTCGTATTGCTAAATCAGCTAACTCAAAGAAAAGTTGAATTCAAGGACCGTTAGGCTCCCACGAAAAATTGAAGCGCTGAATTATGTCAGGAATAGCCTTTCATTGGCAAGTTAATTCTGATTTACCTGTCAGCGAGTGCAGCAGTGTAACACTGCTGCACGGTGAATTTGTTACTGGCCTTCCGTCAAAATACGAGGTGTCACGAAAATTAACAACTCACTCTTCTCGTTAAGCTCGCGCTTATTACGGAACATTACACCTAGGTATGGTATATCACCTAGCAAAGGCACTTTACTAACCGTTGAGACAATCTGCTGTTGGTAGATACCACCAAGCACGATGGTTTCACCATTATCGGCCAATACCTGCGTCATGATTTGCTGAGTATCAATCGCCGTAGCAGGACCTGTAGGCGTTTGCACCGTTTCACCACGAGTATTTTGCGTGATAACTAAATCAAGAATAATTTTATTATCCGGGGTGATTTGTGGGGTAACCGTAAGACTTAAGACAGCTTTCTTAAACTCTACCGTGGTTGCACCACTCGAAGCAGCTTGAACATAAGGAATTTCAACACCTTGCTCAATACGGGCTTCTTTTTGATTAGAAGTCGTAATGCGTGGGCTAGCAATTACCTCACCTTTATTTTCTTGCTCCAACGCTGATAATTCAAGGTCTAGTAAAGTACCATCCGCTAAACGCGCAACATGAAAGGCAATACTGCCTGCAGGGTTAGACACCGGTAAGTTAACGTTCCAGCGATCGTCTAAGGTAGGCAAATTGCCTGTAGAAATTGAATTAGCCCCGCTAGAATTACCAGAAACACCGCGATTACCCCCACTACTGCTTTGCTGATCGCTTAATCCCCAACGAATACCGAGCTCATCAGTCACATTATCATTGACAGTAACGATGCGTGATTCAATTAGTACTTGGCGCACAGGGATATCTAAACGCTGAATTAAGCTTCGAACATTTTCAATAATACGGGCAGTATCTTTAATTAAAATCGTATTGGTGCGCTCATCTACGACCACGCTGCCGCGTGCCGATAACAAGGTAGCTTCTTTATTTGATAATAAACCTGCTAGATCAGCCGCCTTGGCGTAATTGATTTGCAGGAAATCAGAGAAAAGGGGTTCTAACTGCTCAACTTGCTGTCTGGCCTCTAATTCACGCGCTTCCCTTGAAGCCAGTTCTTCAGTTGGCGCCACCATCAGGATATTGCCTTCCATGCGGCGATCAAGCCCCTTCACCCGCAACACGATATCTAATGCTTGGTCCCAAGGAATGCCATCCAGTCTTAAGGTCACATTACCACTAACAGAATCGCTGGTGACCAAGTTAAACCCATTATGATCAGCAATAATCTGTAATACGGTTCGAATTGGAATATCTTGGAAGTTAAGAGAAATGGGCTGGCCTTTATACTCTTTCTTTGCTCCAAGACCACGATTAACCGCTTCTTTTTGCATAGTTAACGTGAAAATATTGTCGACCTGCTGATAGCTGTAAGTAAATTGTTCTGTGGCATCTATGACTAAGCGCGTTGAGCTACCCTCTCTAAAGGTTTCTATACTCTTAACAACAGTGGCGAAGTCCAGCACGTCTAATTCATATAAAAGCTCATCAGGAATACTGGTGTTGTGAAATTCAATTTCTAATTTGCCCAGCCTCTCCTGCACGTCAATGGCGGCAGAGCTTTCTTTTAAAAACACTAAAACACGGCCATCGCCTTTATCACCGCGTCGAAAATCAATTGCTTGTAATTGATTGATAAAGCTTGGATTGATCTCAGATACACTACCCGGGCGTGTAATCTTTGGCGTATCTGCTAGATGGACTGCAAAGACATTCTCATTCATCCGCGTCCGATATACCTTTAATGACTCCATACCAATGACGGAGGTCACTCCTTGCTCTGTAAGCATCGAGCGGATTTGGGTAATACCTGCGCTATCAATCGCTACGTTAGCTAATCGTGGCTCTAACTCAGCTGCTACAAAGCTGACACTGAGTCTAGCAGGAGCATTAAGCAGAGTAACTTCAGGCGCGTTTACCAGCGGTTCGTCAAAGATGAACTCAATTTCAGTTTCACCATTTAACAAAGGATTATAACGAACCTCATACAGCAAAGGAGAGGCTGTAACAGGCAAAGTGATTAATAAACAGGCTAAAAGCCACAAAGGGCTAAATTTACGTCCTGCATTTTTGATTCTAGCTAATTTATCCATAATATACTCACGTACCTAGTTGCCTGCTGCTGCAGCTTCGAACATCTGGACTCTTGTGTTTCGTTCTATCCAGCATCCTGAACCGTCAGGGATTAATTCTAGTAAATCGATAAAAGTAGGTTGTACATTAAGAATCTTACCATGAAACAACCCCATGTAATTACCTGTAGATACTCTATGCACCACATTATCCGCTGATTCAACCAATGCCCAAAGCTTGTTGCTGCCGCCTAATGTGCCACGCATTTTTAAGTTATCAAGAGCGAATCGCTCAAGTAACTCTTTGCGTCTATCAGGATCCGGGTGTAAGCAGTCTTGTTGTTGTAAAAAGCGGTCCTGAATTGCTTCTGGTGTTGGCGCAACAAAAGGACTGCGCTCATTTGCAGCTGTATATTCAATATGAGTAAATTCCTTTGCTTGCGGCAACGGCTCGATGCGCTGTCTGGTATTCGCTTTTACATCATCCATGTAAGCTTGAATATCTTCTACACTATCAAAGCAGCCACTTAACAATAGCAAAGAAAAGAAAGCAACTAACAAAGCTCTCATTTCGTTGTTTCCTTATAACGATAAGTTTTTGCAACAACATTAAAACGTAAGCGGTCATCCTGGTCAGCTTCTATGGTAAAGTCATGCAAGCTTACAATTCGAGGAAGCTTTGCTACTTCACTAACAAAATTCCCGAACTGATGGTAATTGCCAATCACGTTAATCCGAATAGGCAGTTCGGTATAAAAGTCCTGCTCTACTTCTGGTTCCCAATTTATTCTAGTAAAAGTAAGACCGCTAGTGGTTCCTACGTAGGTAATATCATCCAGTAAGCCGGGGGTTTCATGGGTAGTTGGCAACTGCTTTAACAAAAACGAAAAGGTTTTTTCCATTTCGTTCATTTGTTCACGGTAGGCTTCTAAATTTACTGCGGCCGCATAACGTCTTTGGTATAGCTGCCGTAATTCGGTTTCTTTTGCTGTGGCCGCCTGAAGCTGATCGATTTTGCTGTCGATCAAAAGATAGTAACTTAAAACAGAAACCAGAATAGCAACAATTAACGCAAAAATAATCTTGACCACTAAAGGCCAAGAACCCATGTTTTCAAGGTCGAGGTCATTGACATCAAAATCTGCAGACTTAAGATTAAAACTCACTGTCTTCCTCCTTGAGTAGCACCGTTACCAGTCGCAGCAGCTTGATCAAGTGCTTCATAACCACTTATTTTTAAGTGCATTTTAAAATCACTCAATAAACTTGAACGCTCACGTCCGGTTTCGATAAATTCCAAATAAGGATCGGTAAGCAATTCTGATTGCTCTGCTTCACGCAGCATATTGGATAATCGATTATTTGATTCACTTTTACCCACTAACAGCATTGTTGAGCCTTTTTTCTCTAAAAGCGTCAAATAGACACCGTTGGGAACTATTTCAGCTATCTCAGTCATAATTTGCGTACCTAAGTTACGACTGCCTTGCAATTGTTCAATCAAGTTCATGCGCTGCTGCAAACTGCGTTTGGTTTCAGCAAGATTTCGAATTTCCGCAATACGTTGATCTAAAATTAAAATTTCACTTTCTAAGTATTGATTCCGCTTAGCTTGGCCATCTAAGCGAGCATTGTAAACTTGATTTATGATGAAAAAGAGTAAAAAGCTGACCAAAGCTGTTAAAGCTAACGCCATCACATAATTTTTCTGTTGTTCTTTGCGGGCAGCATCACGCCAAGGTAATAAATTTATATATGCCATGGCGAAAAACTCCTTAGCGCTAAACCACTGGCAACCATTAACTGTGGGGCAAGCTTCTCTAACGCTTCACGCTCTATGGCTGTTGCCATTTCCATGCTGTTAAATGGATTAGCAATGACAGTATGGATACCAAGCTCATCAATTAGCAATTTATCAATACCCTCAATCATCCCTGAGCCACCTGATACAATTAAGTAATCTAGTGCATCCTTACCACTACTGGTTAAATACATTTGTATACCACGGCGGATTTGCTGTAATAACATCGTTTGAAATGGCGCCAACACTTCAAAAGTATAATTAGGCGGTAAATCTCCAGAGACTTTCGCTAACTCGGCTTCATCATAGGTTTTGTTATAATAAGATAAGATGCTACGAGTATACTGCTCACCACCAAACACTTGGTCTCGGGTGTAGAGCGTTTTGCCCCCCTCCACGACGCTCAATAAGGTCATAGTGGCGCCAATATCGACCAAAGCAACGACTTTATTTGCTGCATCTGCCGGCAGTTGCCCCAAACAAAGCTCTGCAGCTCGACTTAACGCGTAACTTTCTACATCAACAACTTTAGCGGTAAAATCAGCACTGGCCAAGGCAGACACTCTGCTTTCGATACTTTCCGTTCTCGCTGCACTCAATAGTACATTAACTTTCGAAGGATCGGATTCGTTAACATCTAATTTTTCAAAATCAAGACTAACTTCATTTAACGGGTAAGGAATTAGCGTATCCGCTTCAACTTCGATTTGACTTTCTAGTTCAGCATCGGTTAAGGACACATCCATAAAAATAACTTTACTGATGACAGTAGAACCAGATATGGCTGCAGCGGCAAATTTAACTGAACGTGGAATCTTTTTGCGGATTTTGGTTAGAACTGCACCAACCGCTTCAATATCTTGTATTTCACGATCGGTCATGGCGCCCTTGGCCATCGGTTCTATGGCATATGCTTCAACTTTATAGTAGCCGTCTTGTATGCTTAATAGCACAGCCTTGACGGAATGAGAGCCGATGTCGATTCCAACCATTACGGGTGATTTTTTGCTGAACAGGCTTTTTATCATAGCTTCCTGTAATCACTTAATTGTTTAAACACTTTTAATTGAGCAAGCTTAGTATGTAGCTAAGTTTAACAACAAAAAACGTTTAATCTCAGTCCAATAAATATATACTAGCAGCACAATTGCAGAATTGGGAGTGAAAAATTGGGGTCATATGGTGTCTTGGTTTAAAAAAATTTTAATTGTTTTAACATCTGGCTTTTTGTTAAGTTTAGCTGCCATTTTTGCAACCTATTTTTTACTTAAAAATCAATTACCCGATGTTTCCACGTTAAAAGACGTTCGTCTGCAAACGCCAATGCAAATTTTTACTGCCGATGGTGAATTAATTTCTCAGTTTGGCGAGCAGCGCCGCATTCCTCTTAAACTGGATGAAATGCCACCTTTACTAATTCAAGCCTTTTTAGCCATCGAAGATACGCGCTTTTATGACCATCCTGGTATTGATATTATCGGTATTATGCGAGCTGCTTCTGTGGTAGCTACATCAGGGGAGCTAAGCCAAGGTGCCAGTACCATAACCCAACAGTTGGCACGCAATTTTTTCCTGACAAGGGAAAAGAAACTGATCCGTAAAATAAAAGAAATTTTCCTCGCAATTCATATTGAGCAACTATTAACTAAAGACGAAATCTTAGAGCTTTACCTGAATAAAATTGAGCTCGGCCAACGAGCCTTTGGTGTAGGTGCAGCCGCTCAAGTTTATTTTGGCAAGACAGTACATGAACTTAGCGTGGATGAAATGGCGATTATTGCGGGTCTACCTAAAGCACCTTCCATTTTAAATCCTGTTCGCTCAGCCAGTAATGCGCGAGCAAGACGAAATGTCGTGCTTGGCAGAATGTTAGATACCGGTGCCATTGATAAAGCAACTTACGACTTAGCTATTGCTGCCCCCATTACGAGTCGTTTGCATGGCGCACAAATTACTGCTTCAGCCCCTTATATTGCAGAGATGGCTCGCCAGCAAATGGTTGACCTTTTTGGTGAAGAAGTCGCGTATTCTGATGGCTTCAGAGTTTATACCACCGTCACTAGCCAGCAGCAGGCGGCCGCACTGCGCGCACTGCAACAAAACGTCTATGATTACGATGAACGCCATGGCTATCGCGGCCCAGTGGCAAGGGCTTGGCAAGCGACGTTATTACCTAATGATACAGAAACACCAGAATTTACTGAAACTGCTCGCCTTGATGAACAAGAGTTACAACAGTATTTAAATCGACAGTCAGCAATTGAAGACCTTATCCCTGCAGTTGTAACGCATGTCGCACAACAAAGCGTTGATGTGATGCTAAAAGGGGGCCAGTTAGTTACAATCGACTGGGACGGTCTTAAATGGGCTCGAAGCTTTATTAATGACGAACGGCAAGGCGCAGCACCGAAAACAGCAGCAGCAATACTCGCCCCTGGCATGCACATCCTAGTGCGCCAACAAGATAAGGCTTGGCGTTTAAGTCAGGTTCCTACTGTCAGCAGTGCTCTTATCGCTTTAGATCCTCAAAATGGCGCAATTAGAGCCTTAGTGGGCGGCTTTAGTTTTGCTCAAAGCCAGTTCAATCGAGTCACACAGGCCAAAAGGCAAGTAGGCTCCAATATAAAGCCATTTATTTACTCTGCAGCTTTAGAGCAAGGCTATACACTAGCAAGTATCATAAATGACGCGCCCATACATCAATGGGATAGCAATGCAGGTATAGCTTGGCGTCCTAAAAACTCTCCAGCCGTGTATGATGGCCCTATTCGTATTCGTGAAGCCTTAGCAAAATCTAAAAATGTAGTTTCAATCAGACTGCTGCGTGCAGTAGGCATTGATGCGGGTATTGAACATCTACAAAAATTTGGTTTTGCTGCCACAGAGTTGCCCAGAAACGAGACCTTAGCTTTGGGTTCTGCTTCCTCAACCCCCTTAGAAGTGGCAACTGGCTATGCGGTGTTTGCTAATGGTGGCTTTCTAGTACAACCTTTTTTAATTGAAAAAGTTTTTAATGCTGAAAATCAGTTAATTTATACACATAATCCGGTTGTTGCCTGTGATGATTGCCAGCCTAGCGCTACAATCAATGACAATCTGCATGAGACGTTACTCGATGAAAACGCTGCGGTTGAGCATACTATTGCAGCAGCACCAAGAGTGATAAGCGCCCAGAATGCCTTCTTAATTGCCGATGCCTTAAAAAGTAGTATTTGGGGAGGTGGTAACTGGCAACAAGGAACCGGTTGGAATGGTACAGCCTGGAAAGCTCAAAGCTTACGTCGCAGAGATATTGCAGGTAAAACCGGTACTACGAATGATTCGAAAGATACATGGTTCTCCGGCTTTACGCCACAACTAGTCGTTACCAGCTGGGTCGGTTTTGATGATGCAAATCGTAGTTTGGGCCGAGCTAACTGGAATGCTAACTTGGGACGAGAGCAAAGCTCAGGGACAGAAGCTGGTGCTCGGACAGCCTTACCCGCTTGGCTGAGCTTTATGCAAGACGTATTACCTGCTTATCCAGCGCAAACAGTTACACCACCCATAGGAATTTCGTCAGTTAGAATCGATTTGGCTTCCGGTTTATTGAGCCGTCGCAATGATCATACAAGTACATTTGAGTTTTTTAAACTGGGTAGTGAGCCGTCGCAATATGCATCAGGTAGTGTTCCGCTCGTGCAATTTGGTGAAGAAAAACCAGAGAAAGCAGCTGAGCTTGATGAGTTATTCTGATCAGATCTTGTTATAGCCAAACATAGATATGTCTTAATTTAAAAACCGGCATTGCCGGTTTTTAAAATTTATGAATTGCACTGTCAAACTATCAAACTATCAAACTATCAAACTATCAAACCATAACTGATTTTGTTTTAGCGCTTTTAACACCTGCTCTGGTGACGTGCCACCAAAAGCCGCGCGCTTCGCTAAACCCGCTTCAATAGTTAAGGCCGCAAACACATCTGCTGCAATCAACGGGCACACTTGCTGCATTTCTGCTAAGGATAAAGCTTCTAAGGCCACCTTCGCCGCTGAAGCTTTTAACACCAAAGCACCGGATAGCTCATGCGCATCGCGAAACGGAATACCTTTTGCCACCAAATAATCGGCCAAGTCTGTCGCATTGCTGTAGCCAAGCTCTGCCGCCAAACGACACTGCGCTTCATTAACACTTAAGTGCGGCAATACGGTGGCTAGCACTAACAAGGATTGCTGCCAGGTTGCCATCAGGTCAAAAAAGCCTTGCTTATCTTCCTGCATATCTTTGTTGTACGCCAAAGGTAAGCCTTTAATCACATGAATTATGGCGACCAAATGGCCCAGCACCCGACCCGTTTTACCACGCAACAGCTCAAACACATCTGGGTTTTTCTTTTGTGGCATTAAAGATGAGCCACTGCTGATGGCATCACCCAGTTTAAAGAAACCGGCTTCGCCTGAGCAGAAGAAAATCACATCTTCAGATAAACGCGATAAGTGGGTCATACATAAACTGGCCGCGGCTGATAACTCGACCACATAATCACGATCCGATACCGCATCTAGGCTATTGGCTGCCGGTACCGCAAAACCTAAGCGCTGTGCCAAGGTATGCCGATCCATCGCCACGCCTGTCCCCGCCAGGGCACCACAACCCAAGGGACAACTATCTAAGCGCGCGACCGCATCATCAAGCCGACCCAAATCACGCTTAAACATTTCCACATAGGCTAAAGCCCAGTGTGCGACCAATACCGGCTGTGCCCGCTGCAAGTGGGTAAAGCCTGGCATCACCGCGGTTTGCGCACGATCAGCAAATACCAACAATGCTTTAATGGCCGCTAACAACGACTGGCGTACCTGTCCTGCATTTAAGCGCGTCCATAACCGCAGATCCGTTGCCACTAAATCGTTGCGACTACGGCCTGTGTGCAGCTTTTTAGCCACATCACCTAACTTAGCCGTCAGCTGGGCTTCCACCCAGCTATGGATATCTTCTTCCTGCGTTTGTAGCGGTAGCTTAGGATCCGCTTCAATCGCAACCGCTAAGTCGGCTAGACCAGCATCCAGCTGCTGCGCTTCCAGCTGATTGATAATACCCGCTTGCAATAAGCCGGCAGTCCAAGCTCTGGATGCCTCGATATCTTGCAAGGCTAACTGATAGTCAAAACTTAGCGAATCGTTAAAATCGCGAAACTCTGCCAATGTTGCTTCCGTGAAACGACCTCCCCACATCGCCATAATGCTTAATCCTTGTTCGCGTGTAAGGCACGGATCCGGCTGGCCAAACTGTATAAACGGATAAAGCCTTCGGCATCTTTCTGGTTGTACACTTCGTCACCTTCAAAGGTAGCAAAGGCCTCTGAATACAGGCTATTGGGCGAACGGCGTTTTGCTACGGTCACATTACCTTTGTATAGCTTAATCACCACATCACCGGTCAGTTGTTGTGCCAGTGACGTCGCTGCCGCCAGTAAGGCGTCTTTGAGTGGCGTAAACCAGCGACCATCGTAGACCAACTGGGCAAATTCCTGGCTCACTTCTTCGCGGTATTTTAGCGAGGTACGATCATAGACTAGGGCTTCTAAACCTTTTAATGCCGCCAGTAAAATGGTGCCGCCTGGGGTTTCATAACAGCCGCGAGACTTCATGCCAACTAACCGGTTTTCCACAATATCAATACGACCAATACCGTGCTCTGAACCAATTTCGTTTAACAGTTCAATGGCAGCAACACCACCCAACGTCTGACCATTAATTTTGGTCAGCTCACCTGCCGCGAAGCTTAGCTCAACATAGGCCGCTTGATCCGGCGCTTGCTCTGGCGATTTAGTCCACATCCAGATTTGCTCTGATGGCTCATTCCATGGGTTTTCAATTTCGCCGCCTTCGTGCGAAATATGCCAAAGATTAGCATCACGGCTGTAAATCTTGGTCGCGGAAGCCGTAGTAGGAATTTGCTTTTCGGCTAAATAATCTAACAGTGATTGGCGAGAATTAAATTCCCACTCACGCCAAGGCGCAATCACTTTTAACTGTGGCGCCAGCGCCGCAAAAGCACCTTCAAAACGCACCTGATCGTTACCTTTACCAGTACAACCATGGCAAAGCGCATCCGCGCCCAGTTCTAAGGCTAATTTGACCTGAGCACGGGCAATCACCGGGCGCGCCATAGAGGTACCTAACAGGTACTGGCCT
>CAZNXI010000106.1:0-10328 GCA_964577005.1 uncultured Rheinheimera sp. | reverse complement strand
TGCATCTTCATCCACATCAGGGGTAAAAAACAACACGCCTTTACGGTGAAATAAGTAGTTTACCGAGCCAGTAGTGCCCAGATTGCCACCATACTTAGTAAAAGCATGCCGGACATCAGCCACCGTGCGCTTGTTATTATCGGTCATGGTTTCTACAATAACCGCCACCCCACCCGGGCCATAACCTTCATAAACTAGCTCTTCGTAATTATCGCCCTCTTGCATACCGGCACCCCGCTTTATCGCACGATCTATGGTATCGCGGGTCATATTTTCAGATAGGGCTTTATCTACTGCTAAACGCAATCTGGGGTTGGCACTGGTATCGGGGCTAATGCGAGCAGCGACGGTCAGCTCGCGGATAATTTTGGTCCAAATTTTACTTTTCTTTGCATCTTGACGGGCTTTGCGATGCTTCATATTCGCCCATTTGCTATGTCCAGCCATTTGTTACTCCTGCAGGATAGCAAACAGCGGGGCTTAGTGTCCCGCTGTATTCTTACTTAGACTTATTGCTCAGTTAGGCTTTGCTGACCACCTGAATACCTAGCTCCGCCAGCTGCTGTGGATTAGCTTCACCCGGTGCATCAGTCAGTGGACAAGCCGCAGTAGCAGTTTTTGGAAAAGCCATCACATCACGGATAGAGGTTGCACCAGTCATTAGCATTACTAAGCGATCTAAACCAAAAGCTAAACCAGCATGTGGTGGTGCGCCATATTTTAAGGCTTCGAGTAAGAAACCAAATTTCTCAGCCGCTTCTTCATCACTGATCCCCAATAAGGTAAAGACCTTAGCCTGTACCTCAGCGGTGTGAATACGCACCGAACCGCCACCTAACTCTGTGCCATTTAATACCATATCGTAGGCATTTGATAGCAATTCACCCAGTTTTAACTCGGTGTTGGGCGTTGCTAAAAACGCCTGTGTATCTAAAGGCGAGGTAAACGGATGGTGTACTGCCGAGAAACTGCCATCATCGTTTTCTTCAAACATGGGGAAATCCACTACCCACAGTGGTTTCCAGCCAGCTTGAGTGATGGCTAAATCTTCACCCAGCTTTAAACGCAGTGCGCCCATGGCTTCGCATACAACTTTATAGCTGTCGGCACCAAAGAAAATCAGATCGCCATTAGCCGCATTGGTCCGACTTAATATTTCGCTGATAATCTCTGGCGTTAAGAATTTCGCTACCGGCGACTGAATGCCCTCAGCACCCGCGGCAATATCATTCACTTTTAACCAGGCTAAACCTTTAGCGCCGTAAATGCCGACAAAGCTGGTGTAGTTGTCGATATCTTTGCGTGATACTTTTTCTGCGGCGCCTGGTACTTTTAACGCCACCACACGACCTTTAGGATCATTCGCCGGAGCTGAGAATACTTTAAACTCAACGTCTTTTAGCAAGTCAGCAACGTCCACAAACTGCATGGGGTTACGTAAATCTGGCTTATCAGAACCGTATAAACGCATGGCTTCCCAGTAAGGCATCCGCGGGAAGCTGCCTAGGTCCACACCCAGCAGTTCATTAAACATCTGGTGCACCATTTGCTCAGTGATGGCCATGACCTCTGCTGACGTCATAAAAGAGGTTTCAATATCGATCTGCGTAAATTCAGGTTGGCGATCCGCACGTAAATCTTCATCACGAAAGCATTTAACAATTTGATAGTAGCGATCCAGCCCCGACATCATCAGCAATTGCTTAAACAACTGAGGTGATTGCGGCAGTGCAAAAAACTGACCTTTATGCGTGCGGCTTGGCACTAAATAATCGCGCGCACCTTCTGGCGTGGCTTTGGTTAAAATAGGTGTTTCAACATCTAAAAAACCGTTACTGTCCATAAAGTTACGCACAAAGCTGGTAACTTTCGCACGAAACTTTAAGCGCTCGCTCATTAACGGGCGGCGCAAGTCTAAATAACGGTATTTTAAGCGCTGCTCTTCGCTGTTTTCATGGTTAAAATCCAGCGGCAAAGGCGCAGATTTGTTAAGGATCGTCAGCTCGCTAGCATAGACTTCCACCGCACCGGTGGCCATGTCTTTGTTGATCTGTGACTCAGGACGAGCGCGCACTTCACCTTTGATTTGAATACAAAACTCATTACGCACTGTGTAGGCCACCGCAAAGAGATCGTGTAAATCTGGATCGCAAACCACTTGCACCAAACCGTCACGGTCACGCAAATCGATAAAAATCAGACCGCCTAAATCCCGACGCCGATTCACCCAACCACTTAAGGTGACCTGTTGACCGACTTCATTCGCTGTTAACTTACCGCAATAATGACTACGCATTAATATATCCTTTATCAGAGCATCTACGCTTACTAATTTTAATGCCGGCAATTATAGCGAAATGCGCTTTAATGTCACTGCCCAGAGCCGAAAACTCTGCAATCACCAACAAGCAAAGCGATAAGTTTTCTGCCAAAGGCAAAATTACGGTAAACTATTGCCATTATTGCGTGTTTAGTTAGCAGGTTTTTAATGCAAAAAGATCATGTTTACGCTGAGCCTTTAGCTCATATTCAGGATTTCCGTTTTGATGATGCCGTGGCCGATGTATTTCCGGATATGATTCAGCGTTCGGTACCGGGTTACCAAACCATTATTCAAACCATTGGCAAGCTGACCGCCCGCTATCAGCAAGACAACAGCCATTACTATGACTTGGGTTGCTCGTTAGGCGCAGCCAGTTTAGCGATGCGCCGGCATATCACGGCGGCGAATGGCAAAGTGATTGCCGTAGATAACAGTAGCGCTATGCTTGAGCGTTGCCAGCGGCATCTGCAAGCGTTTCGCTCTGAGGTTCCCGTGGAAACGGTATTGGCTGATATACGGCAAATAACTATTGAAAACGCTGCCGTCGTGGTACTCAATTTCACTTTGCAGTTTTTACCCCCCGAAGATCGCGATGCATTAATCAGCAAAATTTACCAAGGCTTAAAGCCTGGCGGTCTGTTAATTCTGTCGGAGAAATTTAAAACCGAAGACAGCCTAACCAATGAGCTACTGATCGATTTGTACCACGACTTTAAACGCGCCAATGGCTACAGCGAATTAGAAATCAGCCAAAAACGCACGGCACTGGAAAACGTAATGCGGCCAGACAGCTTAGCTACGCACGCTAAACGCCTGCAACAGGCCGGATTCAAATCGCATAATGTTTGGTTTCAATGCTTTAATTTTTGCTCGATGTTTGCTGTAAAATAATTAACATTAAATGGTTGATGTATTAGTACGACGCTATTTTATCAGTTCAGCCGCACTTAGCGCCGAGCGGCTATCCCGTGCAGTGCGCGAGCATTAAATGACCACTCATAATCTCATTCTGGGTTGCATTGGTAAATTTGCATTTAAAATACTAAAGAGTTTATAAGGTTATGCAACAAAATAAAGTTCACTACTTACCATTAGTATTCATATCCGCGCCCCTGTTTACCACTATTTTTTTACTAGAAAACCTAAACTGGTGGCTGTGGTATTGGATAATTTTCCCTTTTATCGTGGCTTTATCTGCTGCACTGCTTCAACTGGCCGGTAAACTTAAAAGTCAGGTAATTCCTGTATCAGGCGCGATCACCAGTATATTACCTATCCCTTTTTATCTGGAGTCACTCACGCATGTCACCGGTAACGACGGCCAAGCAGCACTTATTTTTGCTGTAATACCGGTCTATCAGCTATTAGGGCTCGTGATTTTGTCTATTGCGGGTAACGCCATAGTAAACTGGAAAAAGAAAAATCGTCATAACTAAAAATCACACATTTAGACATTTTGCGGTTAAATTACTGCGAAACAAGCTGCTGATCCAGTAAACTACCTGCATCCGGCAGTTTAATGCCATAGCCTTTAACCTTTACGGAACAATAATGCTCGACTTCACGCCTTTTTATGCCCAACTTGCAACTAATAAGCTAAACAATTGGCTGCAAACCTTGCCAGCACAGTTGGCTGCATGGAG
This sequence comes from uncultured Rheinheimera sp., assembly GCA_964577005.1. Classification (GTDB taxonomy): domain Bacteria; phylum Pseudomonadota; class Gammaproteobacteria; order Enterobacterales; family Alteromonadaceae; genus Alishewanella. Next base: position 6,362 of record CAZNXI010000106.1, on the reverse strand, counting down.
TAAAGATGCACTACATGGCGATTTTAAACAATGGCAAAAGGTGTTGGCTAATTTACCAAAAACTGCAGTAAGCCATATAGAACTGGCCAAGGCAGTAGAATTTGGTTCGGCAGCCGAGATTAGCGCGGGTGAAGCGGAGCGCATCCGCTTTTTACTACAGCAGCTAAAACCGTGGCGCAAAGGCCCTTTTAATATTCATGGTATTGAGATTGATACCGAATGGCGCTCTGATTGGAAATGGCAACGGGTGCTGCCACATATCAGTGATCTGACAAACCGTTATGTACTCGATGTTGGCTGTGGCAGCGGTTATCATTTATGGCGGATGCGCGGTGCTGGAGCGAAATGTGTGGTCGGTATCGATCCCTCGCAGTTATTTTATGCCCAGTTTCAGGCCATAAAACATTTTAATCCGGATCCTGCCGTTAACTTAATTCCTATCGGTATCGATGAGATGCCACTGTTAAAACAGTTTGATACGGTATTTTCGATGGGCGTGCTTTACCATCGGCGCTCGCCAGTGGATTTTTTACAGCAGTTAAAAAATCAGCTGCGTCCAGGCGGTGAATTAATCTTAGAAACCTTAGTGGTTAAGGGCGATGCGCAAACGGTATTGATGCCGGGTGAGCGCTACGCCAAGATGCGCAATGTTTGGTTTATTCCTAGCACCGCAGCCTTAACCCAATGGCTAAGCCGAGTCGGTTTTAGCGATATTCGGGTGGTGGATTTAAATACCACGTCCTTAGAAGAACAACGCGCAACAACCTGGATGGAAAATGAAAGTCTAATTGATTTTCTAGACCCAAATGATCATAGTAAGACTATTGAAGGCTATCCGGCCCCGCTTAGAGCAGTAATGATTGCTCGCGCTTGATAAATAGCGTTTTGGTGATGTTTAGCTGACGCATTAAAGGCGAACTTAATATTATAACAAAGCAGAAGGATTAACCGCATTTATGCCTTACCGCCCTAAATCAACACTGGAACAGTGGCGTATCCTGCAAGCCGTGGTTGATGCAGGCGGTTACACGCAGGCTGCAGAATTACTCAATAAAAGCCAATCGTCACTAAATCATGCGGTTGCCAAGCTGCAAACGCAGTTAGGCGTAGAGCTGTTAGAGATTATTGGTCGCAAAGCACAACTCACCGCGGCTGGGGAAGTGATGTTACGCCGATCTCGTATCCTCACCCAGCAAATTGAAGATTTAGAGTTGCTAGCCGATAACTTAGATAAGGGCTGGGAGCCGGAGATCCGCATTGCGACCGAACTCGCTTATCCAAAACACTTTTTATATAAGGCATTAAAGCAGTTTTATCCGTTAAGCCGTGGCAGCCGAGTACAAATTATTGATACGGTATTGACTGGCACGAGCGAGATTATAACGCAAAAAAAAGCGGACTTAGTGATTACCGGTCTGGTCCCTAAAGGTTATCTTAGTGAACCTCTTTATGTTACCCGCTTTATACCCGTGGTTGGCGCTAACCATGCTTTGGCAACACTAACTAGCCTTGAACAAAGTGAACTGGGCCAACAGTTACAAATCGTGATTCGTGATACCGCGGTTAAACCGCAAGAGCATGCCGGCTGGTTGAAAGCAGAACAGCGTTGGACCGTAAATAACTTTGAGCAAGCCGTCGATATTTTAAAGTTAGGCTTGGGTTTCTGTTGGTTGCCAGACTTTGTCGTCAACCCCTTACTAGAAAACCGTGTATTACAGCAATTACCTTTACAGCAAAGCAGCGAACGCTTGGTACCCATGAGTTTATTGGCGCCACAAGAAGAAGCCCTTGGGCCTGGAAGCCGTCAACTTAGACAATTACTTTTAGCTATTCACGATAAATAAACAGGATCAATTATGGACGCTCAGGAATTAAAGGCCTTAATGCAAGCCTCGGCAGAAGATGCCAAAATCTTTGTACAAGAAAAACATCACATTCAGCTCGCTGGCGACTTAGCCAGTTTGGCACAGGTTGATGAAGTATTAGCCTCTTTACATGCTGACCAACAAACTAAGCCGCACTCAGCTGAGTTATTATTTACCCTGTGTAATATTATGGGGGCCTATATCGGTGAAGTTTTTATCCAGCAGGTAGGCGGTACATGGCAAAGTAATAATATTGATCAAACCGCTCCTTATATGGCAGTGCAGTTTGGCGATAAAGAATTTCCATTTGCATCAGTGTGTTATCACAAGATCACTAACAACGACACCATCAGTTTGCAAGACTATGTCAACCAAGCTAAACAGAATGCTATGCAGTAAGGCTTTTGTCTGCGCCGTTAAACGGGTAAAATGTTTCTCACTTTAGCCAACCCACTTAGCCATTTCGAGGAAAGCCGTGAGCGAGCACAATACATCTTTAAGTTACAAAGACGCCGGAGTTGACATAGACGCAGGTAATGCGTTAGTTGATCGTATCAAAGGCGCGGTTAAGCGTACAACTCGCCCAGAGGTGATGGGTGGATTAGGTGGTTTTGGTGCACTGTGCCAAATTCCCGCTGGCTATAAAGAACCGGTTTTAGTTTCTGGTACTGATGGTGTGGGAACTAAATTACGTTTGGCGATGGATTTAAAGCGTCATGATGGCGTAGGTATTGATCTGGTAGCAATGTGTGTGAATGATCTGGTGGTACAAGGTGCAGAACCCCTGTTCTTCCTAGATTATTACGCTACTGGAAAACTCGATGTTGATACTGCATCACGCGTGGTAGCAGGCATTGCTGAAGGCTGTGTACAATCGGGTTGTGCTTTAGTGGGCGGGGAAACTGCCGAAATGCCAGGTATGTACCATGGTGAAGACTATGATATCGCGGGTTTCTGTGTTGGTGTAGTTGAGAAAGCCGAAATTATCGACGGTACTAAAGTACAGCCAGGCGATCAATTAATTGCCCTGGCCTCTTCAGGCCCGCACTCTAACGGTTTTTCGTTGATCCGCAAAGTGTTAGAAGTCTCTGGTCAATCGCCAGAGACTATCTTAGAAGGCAAAAGCATTGCCGACCACTTGTTAGAGCCTACGCGCATCTATGTGAAAAACCTACTTAATTTGTTTAAAACAACACCTGTACATGCCCTTTGTCATGTCACTGGCGGCGGTTTTTGGGAAAATATTCCACGGGTGTTACCAGCAGACACGAAAGCAGTTATTGATGGCAAAAGCTGGCAATGGCCTGCTATCTTCAATTGGTTACAACAGCAAGGCAACATCACTCGTCATGAAATGTACCGCACCTTTAACTGCGGTGTAGGTATGATCGTCGTAGTGCCTGCAGCACAGTTACAAAACGCCTTAACTCAATTGCAAGAAGCTGGCGAAACAGCATGGCATTTAGGTGAAATCCAAGCCGCAGCTGCAGATGAGCAACTCGTTATTATTAACGAATAACGAGGCCGCATGAAAGCAATAGTAGTACTGATCTCCGGTAATGGCAGTAATCTGCAAGCCATTATCGATGGCTGTGCTAAAGGCATAATCCCCGGTAAAATTACCGGGGTTATCGCCAATAAAGCCAGCGCCTATGGTTTGCAGCGGGCCGCTGCCGCCGGTATAGCCACTGAAGTGGTTAGCCATAAAGATTACGCAGACCGAGAAAGCTATGACAGTGCATTACAAGCTGCTATAACGCGCTTTAATGCTGAACTTATTGTGTTAGCGGGTTTTATGCGCATCTTAACCCCAGGTTTTGTGCAGCATTTTTCCGGAAAATTATTGAACATTCATCCTTCCTTGTTGCCTAAGTATCAGGGATTAGATACCCATCAGCGAGCAATCGACGCTGGCGATACTGAACATGGCTGCAGTGTGCATTTTGTCACTGAGCAGCTAGACGGTGGCCCGGTGATTTTGCAAGCCAAGGTACCTATCTTCCCAGGTGACGATGCTTTAACAGTGGCAGAACGGGTGCATGAGCAAGAACATTTAATTTACCCGTTAGTCGTTCGCTGGTTTTGTCAAAACCGTTTACAACAGCGCGCGAATGAGGCATGGTTAGATGGTAACTTACTCTCAGTACAAGGTTATGCCCAAGATGAGGATGATTCTGCAGTGGCGCTTTAAAGCGTCACTTGTTTTAAGCGCACTGTTTTTTTGCAGTACAACTACTCTGGCGCAGCCAGACGCCAGCCTCAGCGACTTGTCCTTAGAGACTACCCAAGCATTTAGCACCTTTAATGCGGAATACCTTATTTACCGTGGTGGCAAAAGCCATGGCACGGCCAAACGCTATTTACATTTTAAAGACAGCCACTATGAAATGGGCTATAGCAGCGATATCAGCTGGCTGGTTTTTAGTGATAAACGAAGCGAAGTGTCGAAATTTACACTTGAGCAAGGTCGCTTAAGGCCATTGCATTACCTGATGAAACGCTCAGGAACCGGTTCCAGTCGTCATTATGAACTTCGGCTTGACTGGCAAGATAAGCAGTTATTTACGGGTAAAAAACAGCAGTTAAAAACCATCGATTGGCAGGACAACTGGCTCGACCCGCTTAGTTTTCATCAACAACTGGTGTTAGATTTACAGGCGGGTAAAACGGCTTTTACCTATGATGTTCTGAACCGAGACGGCAATAGCAAAACCTATCATTATCAAGTGGTGATGGAAGAGCCTTTGGCGTTGCCTTTTGGCACAGTTAGAGCGCTGCGTATTGCCCGCGTCGAAGAAAATAGTGATAAACAAGTCTTAGCTTGGGTGGCGCCAAGTTTAGATTATATGCTGGTGAGACTGTGGCGTGGTGAAGATAACGTCGAACAGTTTGATGTACAGCTGTATAAACTTGAGTGGCTAAACCGTCAGTCACAGACTGACGGGCTCTCCGAAACGAAATAACTGCGCCTCGCCACTTTGCATTTTTTGCCACTGCTCGTTGTTGGTTAGCGGCTCAGTGGCAATAATGCTGACGACATCCTTGGGTGTCGTTTCCTTACTAAAATCAATATCAACATCGACATCTGATAGTCTGGCCACACCAAAGGGTGCGCGGCGGGTTAGCCAGTGCAGTTTAGTGGTACAAAAGGCTAATAAATATTCGCCATCAGACAGCAGCATATTAAACACCCCCAACTGTTGTAACTCGGGTAATAGCTTACTGATATAACGAAATGCAGCTTTGGGGCCGGGACTTTTAGTTGGGTAACGGGCGGCTAGCTTACTTAACAAAAAACAAAAAGCTCGCTCACTATCGGTAGTGCCAACGGGTTGAAAGCGTTGCACCGCTAAACTTTGATAGCCCGTTAACTGACCGTTGTGCGCATAAGTCCAATACCGTCCCCATAATTCACGTGTGAAAGGATGGGTATTTTCTAAGGCCACCCGTCCTCGATTCGCTTGACGCACATGCGCCACAACAGCGGTACTCTTAATCGGATAATCCGACACTAACCTTGCGATTTCAGATTGATAGCTTGGTAATGCATCTTTAAAGGTACACACACCTTTATTTTCGTAAAAAGCAACTCCCCAACCATCTTTATGTGGGCCTGTGCGCCCTCCCCGCTCTTTTAAACCTTTAAAACTAAAGCAAATATCGGTCGGCACATTAGCCGACATTCCAAGTAATTCGCACATTCGCCATCCTCCTAATAGGCTGTCAGCTCTGTCTTACGCAAGATGCACTATACTAACAGAGGTATTCAAGCAGTAAATTAAGCTATTGAGCTAAAAACGCACATCGGACGTATTAATGAAAAGTGCTCTTACCAGTTAAGGCAAGATTAGCGCGCGTCAACTGGGAAAAATAGCACGAGTAAAGGCAACTTACTTTTGGGAAAGGCGGTAAACAACGCCTTAACACGGTATGTGCAACTTAAGTTGACAATTCTGCCACAAAAGTCATGTGCAGTAATACTTGCAACTTAGATTAAAGCGTTCTAAGCTAGTGACTTAGTGGTCAGACCTCTTTCATGGGAGTTTACAATGAGTGTTTTTCTTTTAGTCGTTGCTTTGCTGGTGGCGACAGGCATCTTAGCCTATCATCGCGCCAGCTTAACCCTGTTTACTGCAGCTCTAGCTGCGGTGCTTCTACTTGGAACCTTTACCGACGTTGTCGGGTTCTGGGGCTGGTTAGTCTTTTTAGCCATTGCTTTGCCATTGAATATTGCGTCAGTGCGTCAACAACACCTGACAAAGCCTCTGTTAAAGCTATATCGTAAAATCATGCCGGAAATGTCGACTACCGAGAAAGAAGCTATCGATGCCGGTACGACTTGGTGGGAAGGTGACTTGTTTCGTGGCAATCCTGATTGGCACAAAATGCATAATTTTCCTCAGCCACGCTTAAGTGCTGAAGAACAAGCCTTTATGGATGGCCCTGTTGAAGAGCTGTTAGCCATGGTGGACGATTGGCACACCACGCATGAGCGTG
>CAZNXI010000105.1:8149-10373 GCA_964577005.1 uncultured Rheinheimera sp. | reverse complement strand
TCGGTAACCATTTGCCGGATAATCGCCAGTTGCTGGTAATCTTTCTGGCCAAAAAAGGCAATATCGGGCTGCACCAGATTAAACAGTTTGCAGACAATAGTAGAGACACCACGAAAATGGCCGGCCCGGCTGGCGCCACAATGTAAGTCACCTAATAACGGGACTTCTACATAGGTTTGTGCATCCAGCCCGCGCGGGTACATCAGCTCAGGGGTTGGGGTAAACAAGGCATCGGTATGATGCGCCACTAAGCCGGCAATATCCTCATCCAGGGTGCGCGGATAGCTGGCGAGATCTTCATTTTTGCCAAATTGCATGGGATTGACAAAAATACTGGCAATGACTCTGTCGGCCTTACTGCGGGCGACATCAATCAGCCGTAAATGACCGTCATGCAGGTTACCCATGGTGGGCACAAAGGCGATACTCTCACCCGCCTGACGCCACTGACGAATTTGCGAGCGTAACGGTGCTATGGCGTTAATAACAGAAATTGACGGCATTACTGTGCTGTTACTCATTTTTAAATACTACATTGATTAAACGGCTAGATTATTTAAAGCTATGCTCGGGCCCAGGGAAAATCTGCGATTTTACTTCGCTGACATAAGCCGCAATCGCACTTCTGATCTCACCGGTTTGCGCCAGGTAGTTTTTCGAAAACTTGGGAATATAGCCGCTGCTAATGCCCAGTAAATCGTGCATCACCAGCACCTGACCGTCGGTAACATTACCCGCACCTATGCCAATCACCGGAATGGCTAAGGCTTGGGTAATGCGTTCTGCCAGCGCAGTGGGGATACACTCTAGCACCAGCAGTTGTGCGCCAGCCTCTTGTAAGGCAAGGGCTTGACGTACCATGGCATCGGCTTTCTCTGCGGTTTTGCCTTGGACTTTATAGCCACCAAACACATGCACTGATTGCGGCGTTAAGCCTAAATGACCACAGACAGGCACACCGCGTTCGGTTAAGGCCTGAATAGTGGGCAGCAAAAAGTCACCGCCTTCTAACTTCACCATATTGGCACCGGCTTGCATCAACGGCACCACGCTTTGTAGTGTTTGCTCTAAGGTGCCGTAACTCATAAAGGGCATATCGGCAATAATAAAGGCGTCGCTTGCACCGGCCCGTACTGCGCGAGTATGGTAAGCAATATCGGCAATGGTAACCGGTAAGGTATCACTATGACCTTGCAAAACCATACCCAGCGAATCGCCAATCAGCAGAATTTCCACGCCTTGCTCGGCAAAGAGTTTGGCAAAGCTAGCATCATAGGCGGTCAACATGCTGATCTTCTCGCCCTGCTGTTTCATTTTTTGTAATACTGCGGTGGTGATTTTCGCCATAATAAAATTCCAACTAGCTTTCGGCTTGCGCAAGGTCGCACAAAGTAGGATGAGCTGCCAGCGGCAGCGGCTGCAGGCCATTTAACGGCACCTGCTTTATCAGCATTGTTAATGGGGTGCCATCTGGCAGGGTTAACTCGGGTGCCAGTTCAAACAGTGGGTAAAGTACAAACTCGCGCTGGTGCATCCCATAATGTGGAATGGTTAACTGGGCTGTCGTCAGTTGCAGTTGACCGTACAGTAAAATATCTAAATCTAAGGTACGCGGCCCCCAACGCTCTGCTTTGCGTTCACGGCCTTGTTGCAGCTCGATTTGCTGCAATTCAGCTAATAATTGCTGCGCGCTGAGTTCAGTATCAAGCGCCGCAACGGCATTCACATAATCAGGTTGATCTTGTGGCCCCATCGGCTTCGAGCTATAAAATTGTGATACCTGACGTAACTGCGTCGCTGGCAATAACGCTAAGGCGGCTACTGCACGTTTCAGCTGCGCCACGGGGGCGATCAGGTTGGCACCGAGGCCAATATAACAACGCTCAGCCATGATGTTCATTGTTCGTGCTGACATTGCGTTTACGTTTGTAGGTGCGGCGCCGCTTGGGACTGTCAACACCCGCTTTACCAAGTTGCTGAATCAGCGCCAGTCGCTCGTTTTCATCACTATGCTGGAATTGTTCCCACCAGCGGGCTAAGTCTTGCAGTTCACCGCCTTCGGCCGCAGCACGTAGCACCAGAAAATCATAAGCACCCCGAAACTTAGTTTGCTCCATGAGTTTAAAGGCACGGCGTCCCGCACGTTTCGGCAGGCGATTTTGCAAGTACCAAATATCGCGCATGGCTAAGGTAAAGCGTTTCGGAATGGCAATAGTACGCTGAA
>CAZNXI010000105.1:2769-8139 GCA_964577005.1 uncultured Rheinheimera sp. | reverse complement strand
ATCATCTAGCACTTCGGTCATGGCAATGCCATAGGCATCATTTTCATTTAAACCGCTTTCAATCAATAGCGTTTGCGCCCGCACCTCTAACGGATACCAGAGCATAGCCGCAAAAATAAAGGCCGGTGTTACGGGTTTATCCGTGGCAATGCGCTGATCGGTATCTTGCAGGGCGCGGGTGATAAGCTGAAAGGCTTTACCTTCCGGCTCCCGTTTTAGCAGTTTTTCTAATTGTGGCATTAGCTGTTTTAAAATATTCAGCTCACGCATTAGCATAAAGTTGTCAAAACCCTTGCCTGACAGCCACATCTTCACCAACTCGTCAAACAAGCGAGGCGCCGGAATATTTTTTAACAAGACCGCTAACTGTGGGATATCCGCTGCGCTTTCTGGCGCAATTTGCATATTCAGCTTAGTCGCAAAGCGAATGGCTCTAAGCATGCGTACTGGATCTTCACGATAGCGGGTTTCTGGATCGCCAATTAACTCAATGCGGCGTGCAGCAATACTTTGCACGCCATTGGCAAAATCATAGATGGCAAAATCTTTAATAGAGTAATACAGCGCATTCACTGTAAAATCGCGCCGCTCCGCGTCTTCTTCGATCGTGCCATAAACGTTATCACGCAGAATTTGGCCATGATCACTTAAGCTGGCAATTTTGCTGGCGTTATCATCTTCTTCGACACCGCTGTGATGTCCACGAAAGGTCGCCACTTCAATCACTTCGCGGCCAAACACCACATGGGCTAGCCGAAAACGACGGCCAATAAGCCGACAATTACGAAATACCTGTTTAACTTCTTCTGGACGCGCATTGGTCACAACATCAAAATCTTTCGGTTTTAACCCTAATAACAGATCGCGAATACAGCCACCAACCAAATAGGCGTCGAAGCCGGCATCTTTGAGGCGATACAAGACTTTTAAAGCGCTCGGGCTAATATCTTTACGAGAAATAGAGTGCTGATCACGGCCGATAATCTGCATGGGAGGCAAAGCTGAAACGACAACAGAACTTGGTTTTGCTTCAGGCTTGGCCTTGGCAGCAGGGTTCTCTGGGCTTGCCGTTACGGCATTTTTTCCGCCAAGGGTACGGCGGCAAAAATCAATGACACGCGAAATTATGATGACTCTCCTCAATGGAAAAGGTTACAGGCTTTAAGCCGAAAAAACCGGCGTATAATACCTGAATCTGCTTTAAATGAGAACGAAACTGCCGCTTTGTTGATGTAATATCTGTTTTTTGACTTTAGGCAAAAGCGCTGCAGTGTATCTCAGTGGTTACAGGCACTTGAGCCAACTGCCAGTGTTGCAGTGCCCAAGCTAAAATTTCAGACACAGGCGCAGCGCTCAGCGTGTTAGGTACTGGGTGTCCCAGCAAGTGCAAAGCCGCACCAAGGCTATGCTGTAATGGCCATTGGCTTAATGCGCTGGCATGATTTTGTTTACTGAGTTTTTGTCCTGGGCTACTGACTGCTAAAGGTAAATGGCCATAACGAGGCGCGGATTGCCCCAGCAAACTGAATAAATGCTGTTGTCTGGTTGTCATGCTGAGTAAGTCAGCACCGCGAATCACCTCGGTGATTTGCTGATCCATATCATCAATCACGACCACTAACTGATAACTGAATAAGCCATCACGTCGTTTTACAATATAGTCTTCTTGCGCCAGCGCACTAGCGATTTGCTGAGAACCAAAGATCAGATCGTTAAACTGGGTGTTGATGTCCTGCGCTTTTAAGCGCCAAGCCAAAGGCTCTGTTGTCAGCTGTAATGTAGCACAGCGGCCAGTATAGATGCCGCCAGTCAGACTGATGTCACGACGACTGCATTGGCAGCCATAAAGCACACCACGCTGCTGTAACTCGTTAAAAACGTGCTGGTAACGATCCAGACGCTGGCTTTGGTAGATGACCGTGTCATCCCAATACAGGCCAAAGGCTTCTAAGGTACGCATAATGGCGCTATCAGCACCGTTTTGTACTCTGGGCGTATCGATATCTTCAATGCGTAACAGCCATTTACCCTGCTGGCTTTTAGCCTGCAAATAGCTACCAACAGCGGCAATTAAGGAACCAAAATGGAGAGGGCCTGATGGGGAGGGAGCAAAACGGCCAATGTAATTAGCCGTTTGCCAAGGTAAAGCACTAGACACTAGAAAGAACCCTAGGGGTTAACCACCCATTTGCTTTTCTTTAATCTCGGCCAGTGTTTTACAATCAATACATTGATCCGCCGTTGGGCGAGCCTCTAAACGCTTGATACCAATTTCAATACCACAGGTATCACAGTAACCGAAATCGTCGTTTTCGATTTTCTGCAGAGTCTTTTCAATTTTCTTTAACAGCTTACGCTCACGATCCCGAGCGCGTAATTCCAAGCTGAACTCTTCTTCCTGAGCAGCACGATCTACCGGATCTGGGAAGTTGGCTGCTTCATCCGCCATGTGGGTTTTGGTGCGGTCAACTTCTTCCCGCAACTGTTGGCGCCAGGCATCGAGAATTTTTCTGAAATGTTCCAATTGCTTCGGGTTCATATACTCTTCCCCGACAGCAGCCTGATAGGGTAATACGCCAGCCAGCGCGAGCAACCCTAAGGATTTATTGTTATTGCCTTCTGGCATGATTCTCTCCTGTACAATCCCACCAAGCAAAAAAAGATGGCGGCTATAGATAGCAGAATATCACCGCTACCGCAATCACTAATAAAAAACCGCGGAAGTATAGCGGCTGCTGCCCCTGCCGTCACGGTTTTTTGACTTTTTTACCGCGACTTTTAAACTTTTTTAATGATATCAGCGCTTAATCTAAGTAATTCTTTGTTATTGAGCCGTCAAGCTGGACTTAGCCCTGTGCTACAATGCCTGTCTCGGCCCAAACGGCAGCTATTCATTATTATTGGAGTTTGGTATGCAATCAGGTTCAGCAGTATTACAGATTAGTCTTCAGCAACAGCCCGCAGCAGAGCAATTTGGTGCCAATGCGCTGTTATCGCCATCTGCCAGTGGCTATCAGATTCATGTAAGACCCGCGGATGAATTACGTTCTGTACAGAAGGCCGCGCGCTTGCTGGATAATTTGTCGGTGAATCGTGTCCAGCTTACCGGTGATTGGCCATTGGCATTACAATGGGCATTTTATCAGGGCTTTGTTAATGCCAAACGCCAGGATGGGGTGCAGTTCTGCGGCGATAGTGCCACTCTTACCGCCTTAGAGCAGCGTGTTCGTTGTTACCGTTTTGCCAAAGATTTAGTGAACCAGACCCCTGAACAATTATCACCCCAGCTGCTTTGCGAACAAGCTGCGGCTTTTATCACTCAGATAGCCGGTACGGCCAAAGTCAACCATCGCTTGATCAGTGGTGAGCAGTTAGCGGCTGAAGGCTGGCATGGCGTTTATCAGGTAGGTCGGGGCAGTGTAAGGCCACCTGTGATGCTGGAATTAGATTTTAACCCAAGTGGTGAGGCGTCAGCGCCAGTGGCTGCCGCTTTAGTGGGTAAAGGCATTACCTTTGACAGCGGCGGTTACTCGATTAAATCTAACGAAGGGATGCTGGCGATGAAATGTGATATGGGTGGCGCGGCAACGGTAACCGCCGCTTTAGCTCTCGCTATCCTGCAAGGCTTAAATCAGCGGGTAAAATTGATTTTATGCTGTGCAGAAAATTTAATCAGTGGCCATGCCTATAAACTGGGTGACATTATCACCTACAAAAATGGCACTACCGTAGAGATTGTCAATACCGATGCTGAGGGACGCTTGGTATTAGCCGATGGTTTGCAATTAGCCAGTGACAGTGGTGCTGGTTTGATTATTGATGCCGCGACCCTGACTGGCGCAGCGATGACCGCAGTAGGCAGTGAATACAATGCGTTATTTGCCTTGGATAAACCCTTAGCGCAGCGCGCGTTAGCTTATGCCGAGCAACAACAAGAATTAACCTGGCAGTTACCACTGGAAAAGTGGCATCAACAGCAATGCCCATCACCTTATGCCGATACGGCTAATAGTCGCCCGGTGAAAGGCGGTGGGGCGGGTGGTGCCAGTAACGCTGCGGGATTTCTAAGTCGGTTTGTTGCCAATGATGGCCAAGGTTGGCTGCATTTTGATTTAGCTGCAGCGTTTAATAATTCCGCTAACGCTTATTGGGCAGCTGGCGCAACAGGGCATGGTATTCGTACCATTGCCGCCACTTTATTAAAAGAACTTAAGGCCTAATGCTGGCAGCCCTCTCGCCAGCGGCTTGTCGTTGGCGTGAATGAGAGAATCAACACTGTGTTACCTGTAGCTGAAATTTTACCTGAGTTGTGTCGTTTGCTGCAGCAAAGGTCCCGTCTGATCTTATCGGCGCCGCCTGGTGCCGGTAAATCAACCTATTTGCCATTGTATCTGTTACAGCAACCCGAGTTTGCCGATAAACGTATTGTGTTATTAGAGCCGCGTCGTTTGGCCGCGAGAAGTATCGCCGCCTATTTAGCTGCGCAATTAGGTGAAGCGGTAGGACAGACAGTGGGTTACCAAATTCGTCAGGACAGTCAGTTTAGTCAAGCGACCCGACTACTGATTGTTACTGAGGGGGTGTTAACCCGGAAAATTCAGCAAGATCCTGAACTAAACTCGGTCGATTTACTGATTTTTGACGAATTTCATGAAAGATCACTGCATGCAGACTTAGGCTTGGCACTTGCTTTGGAAGTACAAGCGTTGAATGAGCGGTTAAAAATCCTCGTGATGTCAGCAACACTGGATAGCAACGCTTTAGCACAGTATCTGCAAGCGCCGATCTTACAAAGTCAGGGGCGCAGTTATCCCGTCAGTATGACGTATGTGCCTCCAACTAAAGAACCGATGGCCTTGCAATGTGCCAGACAGGCTTTACAGGCTTTTTACCAGCATCAGAGCAGTGTGTTAGTCTTTTTGCCTGGACAAGCAGAGATAAAGCAAGCGCTGGAGTGGCTAAGCGGACAAACCTTACCTAACACGGTAAAAGTACTGCCTTTACTGGGAAGTATGAGTTTGACGGATCAGCAACTGGCCATCGCTGCGCCGCCTGACGGCGAGTTTAAACTGGTACTGGCCACTAACCTTGCTGAGACGAGTTTGACCATTGAGGGCATTCATGTGGTGGTGGATAGTGGTTTAGCGAGGCGCGCCAGCTATCAACCGCGTTCAGGAATTAGCCGTTTAGAGACTATCGCGATCAGTCAAGCCGCGGCAACACAGCGAGCGGGACGAGCTGGTCGTCTGGCTGCGGGGTATTGTTATCGGATCGATAGTGCTGAGCAATGGCAGCGTAGGCCCACTTTTGAACCCGCAGAAGTAGAATTAGCCGAGTTGACGGCCTTACGCTTAGAGATTGCCGTATGGG
>CAZNXI010000105.1:0-2759 GCA_964577005.1 uncultured Rheinheimera sp. | reverse complement strand
GGGTGTCAACCGCGGGATTTAAGCTGGTTAACTGCACCCAATAGTGCCAACCTTGCTGCGGCAACCGCTTTATTGCAACAGTTACAGGTTTTGGATGGTCAGCAGCAGCTGACGGCCTACGGTCGAGTCCTATATCAGTTTGGTACCGATATCCGTTTGGCTAGCATGCTTCAGCATGCGAAAATGCTGGACGCTGACTACCCTGGGATCCTCTGGTTGGCGGTGCTATTGGCCGTTTTGCTAGAGGAGTCGGTTAGCTCGCAAGCAGATCTGTATCAACAGCTATCGCAGTTGCATAGTCGACACAGTTACTACCAACGCCAGTATCAGCAAGCGCAGCAACTCGCGAAACGCTTATCATGTCAGGTGGTGAATCAGTTGCCGTTGCAGTGGGTGGCGGTACTGTTATTGCGTGCTTATCCTGATCGTTTAGCCCAGCGTCGTGGCCAAGGCTATTTATTGGCGAATGGCGCTGGCGCCACCTTGCCCGCTGGGCATGCCCTGGAACAACATCCTTTTTTAGTAGCAGTCACAATTCAGCAATATCAACAGCAAAATCGGATCTTGCAGGCGGTTGCTATTGATTTTGATGCTATCTTAGCCGACTGGCCAGAACTCGTCTGGCAAAGTGTTACCGGTTGGGATGATAAACAAGCGAGTTTTTACAGTGAGCGGCGCCGGTTATTTGGGCAAATTGTCTTACAGCGACGGCCCAGCCCCTTGCAATTGTCGGCTGCGGAGAAACAACAAGCTTGGCTTAGTTATATCGCGAAACAGGGGCTGGCTGTCTTACCTTTTACTGCTGCTTGTCGGCAGTTACAGCAAAAACTCGTGTTGTTACAACAGTATCAATACCCAGATTTTCCGGATTTAAGCGATGTGGCTTTATTAGCTAATTTAGCTGATTGGCTTGGTCCTTATTTATCGGAGATTAACAAAGCCAGTCAGTTGGCAGAGTTACCCCTGTATAATTTACTTTGGCAGCAATTAAGTTTTATGCAACAGCAACAGTTAAAACATTTATTACCAGACGCTTGGCTGGCACCTACCGGCAATACGGTATCGATTGATTATACCTTACCCGCAGGGCCTGGGTTTTCAGTGCGAGTTCAGGAAATGTATGGTCAACTGATGTCGCCAAGCATACTGGAGGGTAAGCTGCCATTAACGGTTACCTTGCTGTCACCCGGGCGACAGCCGTTACAGATTACCCGTGATCTTGCTAGTTTTTGGCAGCAAAGCTGGCAGGACGTAAAAAAAGAAATGAAAGGTCGATATCCAAAGCATTTTTGGCCGGACGATCCGGCAACTGCCCAACCTACTAATAAAACCAAAAAAGCGATGCAATTATGAGCCGAGCGAAAAAGAAAACGGTTAAATCCAGTCGCCCAGCACGCTGGTGGCGCATTGCGTGGCAAACTGCTTTAAAACTGCTGTTGGTAATTGCCTTGGTTTTAGTGGTGTATTTTATTTATCTTGATAGCAAGATTACTAGCACTTTCTCAGGCCAAAAGTGGCAGGTACCTGCGCAAATTTATGGCCGCAGTTTAGCCTTGTTTCCGGGTAAATATTTGACTCAACTCAATCTTATTCAAGAATTAGAGCAGTTACAGTATCGGCGAAGTACGGATGTCAGTGGCCCTGGACAATTTAGTGTGCAAGGGGGGCGCGTGACGATTTTCCGACGTGCTTTTACCTATGTCGACGGTGAGCAACCGGCACGTCTGTTTAGTGTGGAGTTTAATCGCACAGGCATTAGTCGCGTGGTTCAGCAGGGGCAGGCAATAGACTTTGCTCGATTAGAGCCGCAATTAGTGGAACATTTAGTCTCGCCTCATCAAGAAGATCGCGAACTGGTGCGTTTAGAAGCCGTGCCTGAATTGTTCAAGGACACCTTGCTATTAATTGAAGATCGGAATTTTTATCAGCATCGTGGCGTGTCGCCATTGGCGATCCTACGGGCATTTTGGGTGAATCTGACAGCGGGTAGAACCGTGCAAGGTGGGTCAACCTTAACCCAGCAGTTAGCGAAAAATATGTATTTAACCCATGATCGTACTTTATGGCGTAAAGCGAATGAAGCCTTTATTGCCTTAGTGCTGGATTATCGGTTTAGTAAAGATCAGATCTTTGAAGCCTATTTAAATGAAATCTATTTGGGGCAAAATCATGCCACTGCCGTACATGGTTTTGGTTTAGCCAGCCGTTTTTATTTTGGTAAGCCGTTAGCCGAGTTAGCGCCAGAACAATATGCGTTATTGATTGGTATTGTTAAAGGTCCAGGGTTTTATGATCCCAGACGTTTTCCTGAGCGGGCGCAAGGTCGTCGTGATTTAGTATTACGTTTGATGTTTGAGCAGCATTTGTTAGATCGCCAAGCATACGAACGCGCAGTCAAGCAGCCTTTACAGGTTGTGCCTCGTGGTCAATACCTGAATGCAAGCTTCCCTGCTTATATGGACGCGGTAAAGCGTGAGTTGCGGCAACTAGCCTTGGATAGCGCCTTAATGCATAGCGGTATCAAGGTCTTTACCTATCTTGATCCTATGGCACAAAGACAGGCCGAGCGCACTGTGAGTCAAATCGTACCAGGGATGAATCCAGACTTAGAAGCGGCCATGCTGGTGGTCGATTACCAAGAGGCGGCCATACAAGCCTTAGTGGGGGGCAAAACGGCCGGTTTTGCTGGTTTTAACCGCGCTCTGGAAGCCAGAAGACCCATTGGTAGCTTGATTAAACCCGCCATTTATTTAGAAGCA
>CAZNXI010000104.1:0-10406 GCA_964577005.1 uncultured Rheinheimera sp. | reverse complement strand
GCCAACCTTAATCAGCTACGACCATACCACGACCATCTTCCACGAGTTAGGTCATGCAGTACACGGTATTTTCTCTAATGTGAAGCACCCAACGCTTGCGATGACGTCAGTGTCGAGAGATTTCGTTGAATTCCCATCAACCTTCGAAGAAGATTGGGCGCAGCATCCTGAAATCTTGTCGAATTATGCCAAGCATTATGAAACAGGCGAGCCGATCCCTGCCGATTTATTGGATAAAGTGATCCGCTCACGTAGTTTTAACCAAGGTTTTGATACCTTAGAGTATGTTTCTGCTGCCTTATTGGATATGGATTGGCACACGCTACCAGGCGATGCCCCGCTACAAGATCCAAAAGCCTTTGAAGCGGCCTCGTTGAAAAAGCATGGCGTAGACTTAGCGGCTGTGCCGCCACGTTATAAGTCGAATTTCTTCTCCCACTCGATGGGCGGTGGTTATGCTGCCGGTTACTACGCTTATATGTGGAGTGAAATTTTAGCCGCAGATGCTTTTGCGCATGTGCAAAAGAACGGCGGTTTAACACGCGAAAATGGTGATCACTACCGTAAAAACATCCTGTCAGTAGGTAACTCACGCCCAACCATGGAGTCTTACAAAGCCTTCCGTGGTCAAGAGCCAACTACAGACGCGCTGTTAATTCGTCGTGGTTTAAAAACTAAGATTGATTAACGTGTTTGGCGCGGCGGGCTTTGCTTGCTGCGCTAAAATGTCGATCTCATGTTGATAAATATAAAAAAGCCTCTGTTTTGCAGAGGCTTTTTTTATTGCAGAAGATCACAAGCTAACCAGCAGTCTTAATCACCCGCAACTTGCATTTGGCTGATCAACACAGAGCCCGTTAATACCCCGCCACGGCGATCAACATCATTGCCAATCGCCACAATGTTCATAAACATATCGGCTAAATTGCCCGCGATGGTAATTTCAGCAACAGGGAATTGGATCTCGCCATGCTCTACCCAGAAACCGCTGGCACCACGCGAATAATCCCCCGTTACCGTATTCACCCCTTGCCCCATTAGCTCAGTGACCAACAAGCCCTTTCCCATTTGACGACATAAGGCCGCTAAATCGTCGTTGCCATGCTGAACTAACCAGTTATGAATACCACCAGCATGCCCAGTACTGGCCATGCCTAACTTACGGGCTGAGTAACTGGTTGTCAGGTAAGTATTTAACACCCCTTTGTCTACCACGATTAAATCCCGAGTCTTCACCCCTTCACTATCAAAGGGGCTCGAGGCTAACGCTTGCTTTAAATGCGGCTGCTCGATAATCTTCAGCTGCGGCGCCATAATTTGCTGGCCCACTTTATCCAGTAAAAAGCTCGATTTACGATAAATACTGCCGCCACTAATAGCAGAAACTAAATGTCCAAATAGGCCACTGGCAATATCAGCACGGAAAATAACGGGTACCTTTTGCGTTGGCACCTTACGAGCGCCTAACCGAGCCACCGTTTCTAAGGCCGCCTCGCGACCAATTTGCAGCGGATTCAGTAAGTCGGCATAACGGCGTGCCACGGTAAAGCTGTAGTCACGCTGCATATCGTCGTCTTGCTCACCGATGACGACGCAGCTAAAGCTATGACGTGAACTCGGATAGCCAACCAACTGACCATGGCTATTGCCATAGACTTTTAAGCCTTGGTGTGTCGAAAATGACGCGCCTTCCGAGTTGGTAATACGGCTATCTACGGCAAAAGCGGCGTCTTCTGCGCTAGCACAGAGCGCTATCGCTTGTTCAGTACCAATACTATCGGGATAGTATAAGTCGAGCTCAGGTGGGCTAAACTCTAGCCAATCAATATCTGCCACACCGGCATGCGGATCTTCTGAGGTATAACGCGCAATATCCGCTGCGGCTTCTACCGTGCGCTTTAAGGCTTCTGGACTTAAATCGGCGGTAGAGGCCGACCCTTTGCGCTGACCAAAATACAAACTAATGCCTAAACCGCCATCTTGGTTAAACTCAACGGTTTCCACTTCGCCATGACGGGTTTCGACACTTAAGCCACGGGTGCGGCTCATAGAGGCTTCGGCACTGCTGGCCCCTAATCTTTTGGCATGCGCCAGCACCTGGCTGACGGCTTCTTTTACTTCAGCGATTTCTTGTTGGATACTCGGTTGCTGCTGCATAAATACTCTTACCTTACTATCAATGTGCTTAGCTTATCATAGTCAAACAAAGGCTGCTGCTTGCTCTGCTGCGTTTAGTGATATACTAGTAGTATAAAGTTAATGAAGAAGCAGAGTTATGACAGATACTGAATTTAAATACGGCGATAGTAAGTGGTTAGAGCAACCTGATCACATCAGTAAAAGCCAAATTAAACGCGAAATGCATGCCTTACAGGCATTAGGTGAAGAATTAATTGCGTTAAGCCCAGCGGCTCGCGCTAAGATCCCCTTAGACGACGAGTTAAAAGACGCCTTGGAATTAGCCGATAAGCTGGCAAAAAAACGTGAAGCCTTGCGCCGGCATATTCAATTCATTGGCCGCTTAATGCGCGAGCGTGAAGACCAGTTAGAGCCGATTGAACAAGCCCTAGCGATTATCCGCAATACTAATCAGGCAGCTACCCGGCAGTTTCACAAGGTAGAGAGCTGGCGTGATCGCTTATTAGCCGATAACGACGCGATTACAGCTTTTGTCGCGGAGTTTCCAAGTGCTGATGTGCAACAGTTGCGACAACTGATTCGTAATGCTAAAAAAGAACAAGAAAAACAACAACCACCTAAAGCGTTTCGTGAATTATTTCAGCTCATTAAACCGCTGATTATCACAGAGTAGCGTGTCATAGCGGCCAGCGTGTTTTGCTATTTTCTCTCCGTAGTATCACAGTCACATCCAGCTGGTGTGACTGCGCTCTGCCTGATAAAGGCTATAGTTAGCAATACGCTGGGCATCCTCAACAGGCATATAAGGTATGGTTAAGCTGCCTGCCGCATAGCTTAAGGATAAATGCTGTAATCCCGCCTTTATCATCAAACCATGTTGATGCGTCGTCAATTGTTGTAGTTTAAAGATGGGCACACAGTAATAATCCACACCAATAACACCCTGCCTAACATACAAATAGCTTGCATCAAACGCATAGCCAAAACGACGCCAGCGCAGCACAAAAAGTAGCACCAACCCCAGTACTCCTAATGCACTCAATAAAGCGTAATGCGGCGCTGTAAACAAAAACACATATTGGCTTAGCAAGCATAATGGTAAGCAAAAACAGATAAGCGGGGCCAATAAGTAGCGCCAGTTTACGGAGTTAAAGCTGCAATGCTGGAGTTGATTGTCTGGATATACGCCGTTGAGTAAAGCCCAAACTTGCTCTTGCTCCAGTGCCGGCACCATGATTTTGCCATGCTCTGCACTTTCTTGGTATTCAGATAAGGCCGTTTGTACTTGCTCATAATGCACGTTACAGCGGCCTAGCAGTTTATCTAACCAATCTTGTTGAATTTTAAACCATTGCAGACGTGATATCTGCATACTGATTTCATGGCGTGTCAGTAAACCACTGCGCCTGAAATAACGATCACCGTATTGCCATAATTGAAACTGATAATAACTTAGAACGGAAAAGGTAATGGAAGCCAAGGTAATCACGAGCATAATAAACATAGTTAAAGCCAGCGCAGCCAACCCGAGCCAAAACCAAGATTGTGCATGCGCTGTCAACCATTGATCTGGATCCACCCCAAAGCCTTGCAGCGCATCGACGACCCAGGTTGTGATGGGGTTATAGAAAGGCGCAGCCAGCCCCAACACCAGCATCACCCTGTTATTACTGATACCGTAGTAAATCAAATCTTTTACTGATCGCTCGCACAGTAAATCACCCTCAACGGCAACGGGCGGCGAAGTACCTCCTTGCGTTACCGCTGCAGCGCTCTCTGCTGGTACCGCTACTTTGGCGTGATAAATGGCTTGCTGTAAAGCTTCCGCGAGTGGTCTTGACAATGCAGCCAGCGTCGCTTCTTGTTCGTTTGAGCCCGCAGTATCAAGGACAACACATACTTGGTCGGTAAAACGGTAATAAAGTGGCTGCAGTAAACGCACGTTTTGAATACGATGAAAAGGCAGGTTAAGTTGTTTTTTACGCAATACGCCCGAGTGAATCTCAACTGAGTCGGCAGTGATCCGAAAACGAAAGGTCCAATAATATAAAAAACCTAACACCGTCAGTATCAATGCCACCCCCACTAGCGCAATAGCAAAATACCCTGGGTAGCGCTGAATACCTTGGTAAAAGACTAACAGCATGGGTGCCAAATAACTGATATTGCCAAAAACAGTTTTAAATAACCCCAAACTAAAATACACCAACGCAATAGCGGATACTCTTTGCCAATGTTGCAAGGTTAACAACGGGCTAGCGGGCTGCGGTTGTTCGAGATAGTCCTGCTCAATCATGACGCAAACCTGCTTTATGCTCTAAAATCAACTGCCTAATACTCTCTGCTGTAGCCAAAGTTACGCCTGGAATTTCAAAAGTTTGAGTCGCCCCTCCTGCACTAAAAACTTGTAAGGTGGCTAACCCTGCTTTTCGCTCTAAGGGGCCTTGTTTTAACTCGATATGTTGAATACGTAAAATAGGCTGAGTCACACTTTTGCGGAAAAAAATACCACTGCGAAAACTTAAGTCGTGTTGCCGTAAAGCATAAGCTTGCAGCGGAATAGCATAATAGTCATATACCAAGTTCACTATAGCGCCGCTTGTTATGGCTAAACCGCCCCACAATACAACATGACTTAAGGTTTGCGGGAGGGACCAAAAAGGTTGTAGCCATATTACTAGCCAAAGCGCAGTTAAGATAAGGATGGCTATACTATCCACCAAAAGCGTCAGCGAGCGATAGTTTTGGGCCAACGCTTGCCATTCTAGAATGGCTAACTGTGGTAGCTCAGCTACACAAAGCGGTGGATTTTGAAACGTTTCTTGGTTCATACACTACAAACTCCCTTACCAACCTACCGCAACCAATTAAACATAATGTTAAATAAAAATACGCTTAATTTAACATTTTGACTTATCGAATACTACACTATGGTATTACAGCACCTGACTTATATTTGTATTCACTGATAAATGCGTCTACTTTTAAAGCCAAGCTATAGAAAAAACATGCCCATCAGGATATCGCCTATGACCACAAAACGCCCGACAAATCCGCCTGTTGTTGATGACGACATCATTGCTGTCAGACCTGCTGGGGCAACTAAAACCGGAAAAGTGAGTACAGAACGCCATATGTATTTTACCGAACGGGATCTGAATAGAATTTTGGCTAATCTTGATGGTTTGCGGCAAACCGTTTTTCCTTCCAGTATGCTTGAGCATGAAGTGAACGCTCAAAAACAGCAACATTTCCCCTCCGTTTGCCTTATCGGCTTAGGCCGCTGTGGTTCTAATATTGCTTTAGATGTTGCCTCGCTAGTTTATAGTGCGCGTAATTTTTATTTAAATGAATTTAATAGCCAAGAAAAACAAAATAATGAACAAGAATATCGCCCAATGCGTTGGATTAAGCGCAGCTTACATTTAAAGGCTTCTCATACACTTAAGCCTGTTTTTCTTATTGAACCTCTCGTCATGCTGGGGGATCTAGACAAAGACATTGAGGGGCGTATTCGCTTTTCTAATAAAAGTGAGAGTAGTGGCTTCTTGCGCGATTATACCAAAATGAAAATTATGGATTTATCAGAAGTTCACGCGGGTGGTGCAGGTAACGCGCCGATTTTGGGACAATATCTGGCAAAAATTATTTTAAATAAAGAAACACAGCGCTTTTCTAATGCGGACTGGAAGTTTATTCACTCCTACCTGATCGACTCCTGTGGTATCAAGGCTAATCAATCACGCCTCTATTTTTATATTTTCAGTGCTGGAGGTGGAACAGGCTCTGGCATGGCCTCTGAATTTGGCTTAGCTCAACAATATGCTTATATGAGTAAAACCTTTGATACCCGAACCTTACCGGAGAGTGAAGAGAATCGTGGTCATTCTTTTGTATTCGAACCCATATTCACCAGTGGTATCTGTATTCTCCCCAATATTTCTGATCACGGAGTAGAAATGTCGGAAGCGCTGCATATTAATGCAGGCCGCTTGTTATGTAAGTATCTTGCTGAAGAATGGGATTTTTCTTACAACTTTGACCAGGAGGAAAAAAACGATACCAATGCGATGCATCGGATCCGGCCCTGGAACGCTATGATGCTCATCTCAAACGATATTATGCGCTATGCCGAAGAGACGGATGATGGCGATATTCAGCATATTGATGTTAATACCATGGAGAGATATGCAAATCAGTACATTTCACAGCAAATATTTAATATTTTAACCGCTCAAGCTGTCACCACCGATTATGACGAAAACTATTTCCGACGAGCAGGTATTGATATTGGTGAAACCATCAGATTGGATGCCAATGATCTGTTTATGAGCCTTGCTGGGCCTGTGGCCGTTGCTTATGCAGAATCCGTCATGCCTGGCGAGGCAGGTGTGACAGAAAAACCAAAACTTTTTGACAAACAAAGCACCTCAGGTTTAGATATCGATGATTTATTCTTCCGCTCCATCGATTTGCCACATTTTAATAAGGTGACTCAAGCTATAGAAGGGATAAGTTTACTACCGATAGAGTCCACACGTTATCGTGCTATCTTAGCCGACTTTCAAAAGAGCGGCTATGATGCAACCGAAATGAAAGATCTGCACTTCTTTAAAAATTGCTCTTCCGTCGTGTCTATTGTGTCATTACCTAAAGATTACAAATTATCCTATATTGATTTAAACAAGCTAAAGTCACATCTTAATAATTTATTCCCCAATACCACGTTAAAACGTTATGCACTGGTTATTGGTGCTTCTGCCAATATTTCTTTAACTACACTCATCGCCAAAAGTCCATGCCTAAGCGATGACTTCCTGACGCTGATTGTGGCATATATCAAGCGCTGTTTTGCCGTGGATAATTATCGTTTTGATGAGAAACTCGATTCAGCGATGCTGGACTTTATTCGTAGCGAACAATTTGATGAAGAATTAATTGATAGCATGCTAAATGAGTTTGAGAATCCTGCAAAGATTCTTGATACCAACTGGTATGCGATTAAACCTATGTACGAAAAAAAATATCGCGAACTCATTAATAGTAAAGATAAATTTATTTCTATCAACGATATTCGCTTATCACGCGATAGCGTGAAAAAAGCCATTAAATATTTACGTGAAATCTACCGCCATAAAATCAGTAAAACGCGAGTTATTTCACTTTATCAGAGTAGCGATCAGGCAGAGTAAACCGATTATTTCTTTGCACTACCTAAAAACAACTCAAGGCCGCATAGCGGCCCTGAGTTGTAGGGATTATTGTCATTAACTAACTTTAGTTAACCAACCATGGCTATCTGCCACTCGACCCCATTGAATATCATTTAAAGCCTGACGCAAGCTAGCGGTAGTTGTACCTGCTATACCGCCGCCCACTTGATACTCTTTGCCAGCATGAATCAAGGTGCCTACCGGTGTTAATACCGCAGCAGTACCTGATAAGGCCGCTTCTGCACCAGGTTTCACCGCGCGTTCTAACAGCTCATCCACCGTCAGTTCACGCTCAGATACCTGCATACCACGATCGCGCGCCAGCGTTAAAATAGAATCACGAGTAATACCATGTAAGAAAGAGCTATCTAATGCCTTGGTAATAATCTCGTTACCGTCAATCAGCAAGAAATTAGCTGCACCGGTTTCCTGTACATCACCATTAGGGCAGAACAATACCTGATCAGCTTGCACTGCAGCGCGCGCTTTCATAATTGGCTGTAGCGCACTGGCGTAGTTGCCGCCACTTTTAACCATCCCCATATGCGCGGCACAACGCGCATTATCTTCCAGCAATAAACGAAGTGCTTTAGCTCCCCCCGCAAAATAATCACCTACAGGCGATAACAGTACGTAAAGTAATGAATTTAAGCTTGGCGCAGCAGCCTTACCTATTGAGGCCTCAGTGCCAATATGAGTTGGGCGAATGTACATAGACCCCGGTGGCTGCGGTACATCTGCGGCATAACGACGCACAATGTCAGTGATCATTTGGCTTAGCATGGCACCCTCTACTTGGGGTAACGCTAGCAACTCACTGCTTTGTTGTAAACGTGCGACATTTCTATCCATCCGAAATATATGCACTGAGCCATCAGCATGTCGAAACGCTTTCATCCCCTCAAAGCAGGTACTGGCGTAGTGCAATACATGCGCACCCGGGTGTAAGCTAATACTGTCTGTTGGGACTATTGCTGGTTGGCTCCAGCAATGGTTTTCAAAACTAGAGACGATCATCTCTGGGGTAAATACGGTGCCAAATGCTGCCATGTTTAATTCCTGTTGTAGAGTAACAAGCCAGCAAGGCTGGCTGGGTCAAAACGTTATTATTTAAAAATTATTATTGAGTACCACCAACGGTAAGCGCGTCTAATTTTAGGGTGGGCTGACCAACGCCTACGGGCACGCTTTGGCCTTGTTTACCGCAAACTCCCACACCGCTGTCAAGTCGCATGTCATTACCCACCATAGAGACCTGCTGCATGGCCTCAGGGCCATTACCAATCAGGGTTGCACCTTTTATCGGTGTTGTAATTTTACCGTCTTCAATCAGATAGGCTTCTGAAGCCGAGAATACAAACTTACCCGAAGTAATATCAACCTGACCACCACCAAAATTAGGGGCATAAATACCTTTCTTAACACTGGCAATAATTTCTTCCGGTGCATAGTCGCCCGCTAGCATATAAGTATTGGTCATTCTGGGCATGGGCAAATGCGCAAAGGATTCACGTCGACCATTACCTGTTGGAGGGACTCCCATTAGCATGGCATTGTGTTTATCTTGAATATAGCCTTTCAGAATACCTTTCTCGATCAAGACATTGTATTGACTTGGTACACCTTCATCATCAATGTTCAACGAGCCACGACGTCCTGTTAAAGTGCCATCGTCAACGATAGTACAATGTTTTGAGGCGACCTGCTGGCCAATCCGACCACTGAAAGTGGATGAGCCCTTACGATTAAAATCCCCTTCTAAACCATGGCCAACGGCTTCATGCAGCAATACACCTGGCCAACCTGAACCCAGAACTACAGGCATGGTACCAGCAGGCGCATCTACCGCCGTTAAATTCACTTGCGCCATCCTAACCGCTTCGCGAGCAAAGTGTTGCCAACGCGGCTGACCATCTTGCTCAGCATAAAAATAACGATAGTCGGTACGTGCGCCGCCGCCAGCACTACCGCGCTCACGCCGACCATTATGTTGTAATAACACAGAGCAGTTTAGGCGCACTAAGGGACGAATATCCGTAGCAAAAGTTCCGTCACTCGCTGCGACTAAAACTTCTTCATACACGCCAGTTAAACTCACCATCACTTGCTCGGCGCGGCTATCCAAACTGCGGATAAAGGCCTCAACCTGATGTAATAAAGCGACCTTTTCTGTGTTGTTTAAACTCTGCAATGGCTCACAAGGCAAATAAATATTGCTATTACTGCTGCGGCTAAAGGCTTTTACGCTACCCTGCTGTCCCTGTGCTGCAATACCTCTGGCGGCCATAGCCGCTTG
The DNA here is from genome assembly GCA_964577005.1 of uncultured Rheinheimera sp. Classification (GTDB taxonomy): domain Bacteria; phylum Pseudomonadota; class Gammaproteobacteria; order Enterobacterales; family Alteromonadaceae; genus Alishewanella. The sequence continues at coordinate 758 of CAZNXI010000104.1, read as the reverse complement.
TTGTAAAGCAGCGGCATTAATACTATCTGCATAAGCAAAGCCGGTTTTTTCACCACTAATGGCTCTTACCCCTACGCCACGCTCGATGTTAAAGGATCCGTCTTTTACTAAGCCATCTTCCAAAACCCAAGATTCGTGCACACTGGACTGAAAATAAAGATCAGCATAGTCGAGCTGATGCGCAAACAAGAAGCCTAGTGTTTGCTCCAGATCACGCTGGCTCAATTCTGAGGCATTAATCAGATTGTGTTCTACTGCATTCATGGTATCAGCTCACTGTTAAATCGGTTATGTTGCTTAATCGGCATTTTATTCGCCAGTTGCTGGCACTCCGCCAAATCTACTGCCACCGAAATAAAGCCCGGGGCTGTCCCAGCATCTGCTAAAATCTCACCCCAAGGATTAATAATCAGGCTATGCCCGAACGTTTCCCTGCCATTGGCATGTACGCCCGTTTGCCCAGGTGCGACCACAAAACACTGGTTTTCAATGGCTCTCGCCCTTAACAAACTATGCCAGTGAGCGGCGCCCGTAACTTGCGTAAACGCAGAGGGTACGCTCAACACATTCATACCTGCGGCGGACAAAGCCTGCATTAACCCTGGAAAACGTATATCATAACATATCGACATCCCGAGTTTCAGGCTACCCTGTGTAGATAATGTGAGTTTAGTTCCTGGTAACGTGGTTGCAGACTCCGCATAATTTCCGGTGTTATCAGCAACCTTAACATCAAATAAATGTAGCTTTTGGTAATC
>CAZNXI010000103.1:0-10484 GCA_964577005.1 uncultured Rheinheimera sp. | reverse complement strand
AGAGTGCAAGGGGGTAAGCTGAAAAGTAAAAATGAAATTCGCATTTGTAGCCAGTTGAAACAGTTGCCATTGCCACTATTAAGGATGCTTGTGGTTCACGAATTGGCGCATTTCAAAGAGAAAGATCATAACAAGGCCTTTTATAAACTGTGTCAATATATGGAACCAGACTATCATCAGTTAGAGCTGGATTTGCGGTTATACTTAACGTGGCAAGATTATCAGCAAGCTGCTGCCAATAAAAAAGGGCAATAGCGCAACATTTGCCACTATTGCCCCGACCAGGAAGAGTTAGAAGTTAATGGTATAACGCAAGGTCCATAAGCGTCCGACCCAATCATGCACCGCACTGGCATAGCCATCGGTAGGGGAGGATGCATACGGCGGGGCTTTATCGGTTAGGTTACGCACGGCCAAACTGACCGATTGTGCATCGCTAATATCGTAGCTTAGGCTGCCACTAAGGGTGGTCCAGGCTTTAACGGTTTCATTGCCACCAAAGCGGAAATCGCCATCACCTAGCTCGCTGATATAATGGGCAGATAAGCTGGCAGCCCAGTCGCCATGGCGCCAATCGGCACCAACATCAGCCACCAGATCTGGGCGGGCGATTTCATTAGCACCGGATAAGCGGCCTAATAAATCTTCTTTTGGAGAGTCTGGTGTAAGCTGGCGCTTATAGCTAAAGGTTTTGGTACCTGTTGCATAGAACTTAAAGCTGCCGTAGTCGGTCGCCAGTCGGTAATTCAGGTTAACATCGATGCCATCGGTTTCCTGACTGCCGATATTGTAAAAACCGGTGCGTAAAAACACTAGCTCGTTATTAACTACCACACAGCCAAAAGCATCACCGAGCGCTGCTTCGCTATTGGTCACAGGTGCAGTGCCACTCAAGCAGCCACGTAGGGTGGTGATTGAATCGTAATCTACAATATCGGTATGGCGATAACGCCAGTAATCGGCAGTCAGTTGCAGATTGTCAGTTAAGTTCCAAGACATACCAATATTGAGCGCCCGCGATTTTTCAGCATCGAGTTCTTTGTTGCCAACCCGTTCTTCATCGTAACCCACTTCTACAGGTTGCGTGCCGCAGAATGATTGAAACGGTTGACCGGGCAAACAGCTGATATAGTTAAAGCCTAATGACTTACCTGCGCCAATTTGCGATAGCGAAGGAGCACGGAAGCCAGTGCTGGCGGAGGCGCGTAAAATTAAGCTGTCAGTCGCACGATAACGTAAAGACAGTTTAGGGTTGATATCACTGCCAAAATCGCTGTAGCTGTCATAACGTAAAGCGACGATAGCATCCAGTTGCTCGGTAAGAGGTACGTTAAATTCCGAATAGAGTGCAAATTGATTGCGGCTTGCTGCCGCATCGCTAGCCCCCAGCGAGTAAATACCATCTGCGGCAGCTAAAGGAGAGGGCGTATCAGAAATTTTTTCACGGCGATATTCACCACCAAATACTGACTGCACTGTACCTGCTGGCATTTCAAATAACTCACCATTAAAGCTAAAGTCTGCCGAGAAAACTGAAGAATCACCCACCCTAGGTGCTTCGTCACGCATACCTGTAATCACGTCTTGCGGCGTATCGCTACCTAAGTTAAAGGGGTTAAAACTGCCGTTATTGACCGCTTCGCGAACTTTAGCGCGTGAAAAATAACCGGAGACATGGCGGATTTCATTTTCAGACTTACCGTAACTTACTGCGGTTTCATAACCCCAGTTACCCAGCTCGCCGCGCAAACCTGCCAAGGCGCGATAGGCCTCAGCTGCAACAGACTGGCTACGTCGCTCCGGAAAACGGGTGCGTAAGCGAATAGTATTATCTGGGTTACCATCGGCCGTATTTAACGTTCTAGCCCAAGCTGGCACAAAGGCGGCGTTGCCTGGCACTGTAATATCCAAGCCTGCCGGCGCATCGTAGCTAAAACCGGTATTGCGCTGATACATGGCTTCGGCAAAGAATTCTTTGTTATCGCCCAAATCGTAATAATGATTAATGGTAGTACCAAAGTTCTTGGTTTCTGGCTGAATAGCCCGCTGAATTACATAATCATAGCGACAGCGCGTATTACCGTTACTGGTATCATTGCCACACCATGGCTCTGGATTATCAACACCATCAATAGTTACCCGCGTATTGGATTTAAAAGTGACTTCAACATCACGATCTTTATTGAACAGGGCGTTACGATCAAAATAGTCGATTACCACAGTGGTATTACTATTGGCTGTCGCAAAGCCGCCGACATAGGTCAGATTTTTACGACTAAAATCATGACTAGAAGTATCGTCACCGTACATCACGGATATTTCATGGCCCTCTACGTCTTTACGTAAGATAAAGTTAATCACGCCAGCGATGGCATCAGAGCCGTAAACTGAAGAGGCTCCGTCGGTTAATACTTCCACGCGTTCTATAGCAGACATAGGGATGGCATTAACGTTTACAAAGGTATCGGCCCCGTTGCTAAAGGAGTCTACCGCTACACGGCGGCCATTTACCAACACGAGTGTAGAGCTGCTGCCTAGACCGCGCAAACTGATACCAGCCGATCCTGCTGGCGCGCCTTCATTACCTGAAGTGCCACCAATTTCGTTAAAGGTACCCGCGCTGGCTTGCGGTAGATCACGCAAAAAACTGCTGATACTGTCATAACCACGGCGAGTTAAGTCATCGCGGCTAAAAACCTGCAGGGGATTGGCCCCTTCCATATCGACGCCTTTTAGGCGTGAACCGGTTACTTCAATTTTTTCAATCTGCTGCTCTGTAGCATCCGTATCAGTTGTACTCTGAGCGAAAGCCTGGCCTGATAAGGCTAACGTTATTGCCAAGCCTAGTTTCGACAGCTTGTTAACTGCTTGATATTTCATACACAATCCTCTGGATAACATAAAATGTTGCCTTTAAAGGCAATCTGGTTAAAAAAGAAGCTGCGCCGAAACAAAGATGCACATAATTGACATACTGGCCAAGACAAAGCAGCGCGCTTTGACAAGTTCAGAATAGCAATGGTATGAGATGACCTCTGCTCGACGCAGAGGGAGAACTAATTATTGAACCACTCGGAGAGATAAAACGGTGAACAGTAGTAGCTATGGCGATTAAAAGCGCATTTTTGCATACCGTCCTCCGTAAATTTGAAAGGGATTAAGAATTTTTTTGCATTTTAAATTGTCTTATTCACCGTAGAGTGTCAAGCGATTTTTTCAGTAATCTTTTCTAAGGTTATTTATCTGCAATGGCTAATTGCTGCTGTTAGAGGCTATTGCTACTATAAACGCTAACTGCTGGTTTAGCTGTTCTAGGCTCTGTTGCCAGTATTTCGAGGTTATTCCTGCGTCATATCGTGAGGCATGGGAAAATCATGCTCGAAAAGCAAGATAATATTTACAGCAATCAAAAGCGTCTTTTACAAAAGCCTATTTGTAACGGGGCTTTTCGGTTTTTAGCCGAGCAAAGGTCAACGCGCCCTAGAGTAGAATGGGTTATAATGGCGCGCTAATTACCCAAGATGAGGAATTTATGGTTAAGGTCACTGTGTTAGCTACATTGTTTTGTGTCGGCCTGACGTCAGCCATGGCAAGTCAGCCTGTTAAACTAGAAACAACCATGAAAACGATGGGTTTTGCATTTCGCCAAGCCACTGAGGCCAGCACTACGGCAGAAGCTTTACCATTTCTGGAAAAGTTGCATGGCTTAACTCAACAAGCGAAAACGGCCCCTATGCCATCTGATAAGGCCGCTGTGTTTAATGAAGGGCTTGATCAAGTGTTAGCCGAGTTAGTGTTGGCTAAGCAAGCGGTAGCGAATGATGATATGGCTAAATTACAGCAGCATCTAAAGCAGGTAGACGCGTTAAAAAAGCAGTACCACAAAAAGCGCCGCTTTAGTTTCTGGCAGCTTATTTTTGGCAAAGTATAAAGTAGGAAGAAGCTGCGCTGCAGCAAATAGCTTACGCAGTGCTATCTGCCAAGGCAGCGGTATCTAAGGTCGGATGGGTTTATCTTAATTAGGTACAGCTGCCAGTCGGGTCGTTAGGCTAGACCAACATAGACGTTTTGTACGTCATCATCATTATCAATCGCATCTAAAAAGGCTTCAACTTCAGCTTGAGCCGTTTCATCTAAAGCGACTGGGTTGTTTGCGCGATAGACCAATTTTGCTGAGTGCACTTCAAAACCAAAATCGGGTAACGCTTTAGCCACAGCATCCAGATCGGTACTTTCTGTTAAGAAAATCACTTCACCGTCTTCACCTTGTTCAAAATCTTGCGCGCCGGCTTCAATGGCAGCCAGTTCTAAATCTGCATCGGCACTCGTGGCTACGGCTTCAATTTGACCAAGATGTTTAAAGTCCCAAGACACTGAGCCTGAGCCACCCAATTGCCCTTTGCGGAACAATAATCGCATACTTTGTGCACTGCGATTTTTGTTATCCGTTAAACATTCCACAATCACCGGTACCTGATGCGGTGCAAAACCTTCATATACTACCGTTTCGTAGTTTACGGGGCCATCGAGTAATCCCGCGCCTTTTTTAATAGCACGTTCCAGCGTATCTTTTGGCATGGAGGCTTTTTTTGCCACGTCGATAGCCGAGCGCAATTTGGCGTTCATGGATGGATCTGCGCCATTGCGTGCGGCAACCATAATCTCTTTAGCAAGTTTAGTAAAAATGCGGCCTCTGGCATTGGCGGCATCCATTTTATGCTTGTTTTTCCACTGAGCACCCATAAAGAAATCCTGTTAAGCTAGCAATTAAAAATTTAGGTGGGCTAGTCTAGCGAAAACCGCGCTTTTATAGCAACCGCCAGCGGGGTTTTTTACGTATAAAAGCCACAATACGATAAAGATAAACAGGAGTAGTAATGAACCTGACGCATATTAATGCGATAGCTTTTGATTTAGACGGTACCTTGGTTGATTCCAGATTAGATTTTGTCGCTATTTGCGATGAAATTGGCTGGCCCAGAGGAACTCCTTTATTAGAAAAATTGGCGCAACTGGGCGCCACTGCAGAAGCAGAACGAGCCAATGCCATTATTCGTGCGCATGAGTTGGCTGGCGCAAGAGCCGCCAGTTGGATGCCGGGTGCTGCAGAGTGTGTGCAATACCTTTATGAGCAAAACTATCCGTTGGCGATTTTGACCCGTAATATGCGAGAAGCCACTACGCTGATGGTAGAGCGGTTGCAAATTCCCATTTCGCTGGTGCTGACCAGAGAAGATTGCGCTGCAAAGCCTGATCCTGAGGGATTATTGCTGATTGCCAATGAACTGGCGGTACCTTGCGAGCAGATGTTATATGTTGGCGACTATCTGTTTGATTTACAAGTTGCCGCTAATGCGGGTGCGGCTTCTTGTTTATACCTGAATGCCGAGAACGACCTTTACTTGGCGCAGGCTGATTATGCTATTTCGCATTATTCGCAGTTAGTTGCTGCTATTGTAAACAGCAAATAAGACAGTTATCTCTAAAATGCTACAGAGTAGGCAGTATTGCATAGCGTTAGCGGCAACAGTTGCCTTTAAGAATGATTTGACTTTATAGTGGTTAAATAATAACAGTTTTTAAAAGGGCCGTACTTGTTTAACTGTACCAACCTAATAGAGCTTGTAAAATCAAGGTTAAAGCAAGATTTTTATCTGGCGATGATCTCGCTAGTAGGCATGCTAATTTTGATTTTCGTGACACCTTATGCAGTTTACCGTTTTTCTGGTGGTGATTGGCTGGTTGGTATTGTTGATCTTGTTATAGTGTTATCTGCAATAGGCACAGTGTACTATTCTTGGCGGACAGGGGATACGGTTAAGTCTGGTCAATTTCTGGCGCTGATTTTTTGTATTGGTGCTGTTATCGTTTGCATTAGCCTTGGTATCAATGGATTGGTTTGGGTTTATCCTTTATTGGTGTTTATATTTTTCCTTGTCTCAGCGAGCAAAGCGGTCGTATTCTCATCCTTGTTATTGGTATCGTTGGCACTCATTGATTTTTATTGGCCAGCGTTAATCTTTGCAAATCGCTTTCAAATGATCTCTTTTCTGGTTACTGCCTTTATGAGTAGCTTTTTTGCTTATGTTTTTGCCTATCGCACGCAGCGACAGCGACATGAACTGAAACAGCTTGCCAGCATAGATAGTTTAACGGGAGCAGGTAACCGACATACCCTTAATCAAGAGCTTGAACAAGCTGTTTTATTAAAACGAAAGTTAGATCGGCGTTTTGCAATGATTTTGTTTGATTTAGATTTTTTCAAGCAAATCAATGACAACTATGGCCATAAAGTTGGTGATCAAACCTTAATCCAGCTTGTTCCAATCATTTCAGGCATGATTAGGCAAACCGATCAGGTGTTTCGTTATGGTGGTGAAGAGTTTTTAGTCTTATTACGTGAAATTGAACCGCAACATTTGCTCGCGCTGGCTGAAAAAATTCGTCTTGGTGTTGAACAAAAATTACGCTTACCCGATGGTAAAGCCGTAACCTTATCGGGCGGTGTCGCGGTGTTGCAAGAAAATGAAGACTGGGAACACTGGCTACATCGCGCCGACATTGCACTGTATCAAGCAAAGAATAATGGCCGCAACCAAATTGTTGCTGCGGCCTAATCAAGGGTTACCGAGGGCAGGTATCTTGTTGTTTTAGCAACGGCATCAATAGCGGTGCCATGCCATTTAATACTTGCAAAGGTAAGGCAGAGGTAAAGAAATACTCTTCCGCTGCGTTGCCGGGTAAATAGACACTAATCACCCCAAAGTACTTATCGCTAAAGTAAAAAGCAAAGGTTGCCGTTCGATTTAATGCTCGGGATTGTACGGTCTCACCGCGGCTGTTTACGGTACTAATACGGTTATCACCCGTGCCGGTTTTACCACCGATTAAACTGATATCAGGTAACTGCGCTAAGCTGTAATGTGCCAGTAATCGTCTACCCGTTCCCTGCCGTACTACACCAGCTAGACTTTCACGAAGTACTTGTGCGACTTCAGGTGCCATCACGCGCTCGGTTTGAACTTGGGTGCGGCTTAGCTTAGTGGCATAAGGTGTGGCTTCAGCAAAATGTAACGACTCAACGCGGAACATCGGCAAGCGTCTACCGCCATTTTGAATAATACCTAAGAGTTCGGCTAAGGCGGCTGGCCGATCGCCAGAGCTGCCTAAAGCCGTAGCAAGCGAAGGCACTAAGAAATCAAAAGGGTAGCCTAGGCGTTGCCAACGCTGATGGATATCCCAAAAAGCTTCTATTTCCAACATAGTGCGGATTCGGTTATCGCGCGCACTACGTGATTGCGTGCGGAATAGCCATTGATAGGCTTGTTGGCGCACATCGACACTTAGCGAAATGGCTTCCGACAAGCTGGGTGTTGCGGTTTGCTGTAGATAGGCCAATAACCAAAGTTCTAACGGATGACTCCTCGCTAAATAGGCTTGATCCGGCAAGCTAAACTCTGCTGGCGCATATTTGCGATAAAGTTGCCGCCATTGCGCTGCGGTAAGTGGGTTGTCGCTAAAACGCTGTTGCATAAAAGCAATAAAGTCTGCTTCGTTTTGCTCTGGATTGATAAAGCGATAACCCGCACTTAAACGGTCTGGCGTTTGCCGTAACCCATTTAAAAATACTTCTAAGCGCTGTTCAGCGGTCAATCTATGATACTTGCGCCAAAAACGTTGTAGAAAGGTAACGCCTTCATGATCCGCAAAACGGCGTAAATACTGTTCCCGCCGTGGATCATTGTCATTTTTCAGCAGCTGGTAGCTGCTGGTTTCACCATGATGAATACTGTATTGCACAATTTCTTGGGTCAGTCTAACAAAGGGCAAGTTAATTGATTCATATAACGCCTGACGTAAGGTTGGCGTCATTTTGTCTTCTTCGCGTCGGAAATTGCCAAAGGTATGTAAGCCGCCGCCAGTGAAAAAGCTGGCGCGCGGGTCTGCGGAGAACTCGCGATCTAAAGCCGCATTTAGCATAGTGATTAAGCTAACACCTGGGTTAGCGATTAAAAAATTGACTGCCCACTGACTCAGCTGATCTTGTGGGGCAATCTCTAAAAAAGCTAAGTCAGTTGCTGACTCTTCAGCATAAAGCTGATGCAGTTCCGCCACCATCTCTAAGTACGTTGTTAGCATACGCAGTTTTGCCGTAGAGCCCAGCTCTAACTTACTGCCTTCGTTAAGATCAAACGGCTGATCGGCATGATTATCCGTTTGTACCCGTAATTTATTACCAGTTGGCGTACTTTCATATAAAGTAAAACTGTATTTAACGCCTTGGATCTGATCTTCACGTAACAAGCGTGCGCCAATAATACCGGCATTACTGGCGTAAGGTTGTCTCTCCAGCTGATTTAAGTACTGGTTTATTTTGGTTTGTAATGGCAAGTTAAGCGTGGTTTGCACTGTCAGATCTAATCTGTCTGTTTGGTATAAACTACGATCTAATAACGCGGCTACGCGGTTGCGAACCAATAGCGCCGTCTTGTCTAATTTTCGTGGCGCAGGCCGAGTGGCTTGCTGAAAGTGCAGCTTCTGGTTGTTGGCAACGTCAAACCAGGCTTGATTGATAATGCCAAATTGGCGCAGTAAACGCAGATGGCTATCGACTAATTGTTCTAACTCCGCTCGGCCTTGCAATAAATAAAAACTCGGGCGACGCTGCGCAATAAACAAGGCTAACACCTGACGCAACGCTTGACCGTGCTCCGTCGCTGGGCTGTTAGCTTGTAATAGCTGATTTACCTGTTTAGCATCGGCCCCAAACCACGCGCCGAGACCATCCGCAATACCATGTACTTCGCCCGTTTGTGGTGTCGCGGCCAAGGGTACGGTATTGATATAGTCTAAAGCGATTTGTTTTCGTCTTTCCAGTGTTTCTAAACTGGGTTGATAGGCTCTGACGGTAGCCGATAACATTTGTCGGAATTTATCGCTAAAACCAGAAGTAAAGCCTTGTGGTGAATGCCGATATTTTTCGATTTGCGTGGCCAGTGTACTGCCACCTGCAGCAGCAACATCTTGACCAAGCAACTGCTTACCTTGCGCAACGACCGCAGCCGCTAAGCGCGACCATTCAATCGCTGGGTTAGTTAGCGGTGCATGTTGAAACAAGTTACGGTTTTCAATAAAGAGTAGTGTACGCAGCATTAAGGGCGCGATTTCAGAAAACTGCGCAAATTGTACTGCGGGACTTTGAAAACTAAATAGGCTTTGCTGACGACAATCAAAAACGGCTAAGCCCCATTGTGTTTTTTCAGCATAAGGTGGGTAAAAACCCCATCTAGCATAGTGTTGCAGTGCGGGAGAAAAGCGGCTTTGCTCGGTGATACTAAAGCCATGCTGGTTCAGCTTGGGTAACCATGTTGCGATATGATCATAACCCGCGCGTTGGTTAAAGGGGCCGGCTTCGGGATAAACCGGCTCTGACTCAGTAGGCGCGGGGCCTTCAGCGATCTGAAAAGTTAACTTCGCCGCCATCCAATGAAATACTCTGGCTTGCAGATAGCTAGTGCGTAGCTCTTGGTAAATAAGTCCTGCTACACATACTAATAGTAGCAACCTGAGCAACCATTTGAGTGGCTTCCAGTTACGTACTCTTGGCGTTTCCACCACTTTCCGCGTGTCTCGTATGTTGTCGAAACGGCGTCGGGAAGAAAGTGGTGGCACTTCAAGAGAAGGTTGACCGATATGCGGTTCTACTTTTCTTTCATCAGACATAAATAATGCTTATTTCACTTCCTGTGAGTTTAGTGTCTTTGCACGAGCTAAACGCTCCGTGTCTACAGTGACTTGCCACCCTTGCAGATTTTCTGTGATCAACTGGCAAAGTGCTGCAATATGATCTGCGCGATCATTCAGCGCACTGATATATTCATAACGCTCGCCGCCGGCATGCTCAAAGTATTCTTTATTTTCTTCACCAATTTCTTCAATGGTTTCTAAGCAGTCGGCAGAAAACCCTGGACAAAAAACTTGTACGCTTTTTACCCCTTGGCTGGGAAGAGCTTTTAAGGTTTCATCAGTATAGGGCTTTAACCATTCTTCTCGGCCAAAACGTGATTGAAAGGTGGTTAGGTATTGCGCTTTACTTAAACCTAATTGCTCCGCAATTAAACGTGAAGTTTTGTAGCATTCGCAATGATAGGGATCGCCATTTAGTAAATACCGTTTTGGAATGCCATGGAAAGAAAACAGCAGTTTATCGGCCTGACCGTGCGCTTGCCAATGCTCACGGATCCGGTTAGCGCAGGCGGTTATATAAGCTGGGTAATCATGATAATGGCTAATAAACCGAAAATCAGGTATCCAGCGACGCTGCATAAAATCTCGGGCTAATTCATCAAAGCTCGAGGCTGTTGTGGAAGCAGAATATTGTGGATATAAAGGCAGCACCAGCAATTTACGTACGCCCTGAGCCATCAATCGCTCGATGGCACTGGCAAAGCTTGGGTTACCGTAGCGCATGGCGAAGTCTACCA
>CAZNXI010000102.1:0-10501 GCA_964577005.1 uncultured Rheinheimera sp. | reverse complement strand
TGGCAAACCTTATTGCTTTCACCCCGTCAACTTTGCTCTGCTATGGAAAAAACCCGTTTATTACAACAATGCCAGCAAGTGCTTAGTCATGGCAATTTAAAACCTGATCAACAAACTCGTTATGAGCAAATTAAGCAGCGCCTACCTAGCGCTTCATTATAAGTGGCCATGGGGTAGAAAGTGCTTCACTTGAGTATTAAGGCTTGGTAACTGGCTCGGGCCATTCTCGAAATACTAGCGGTAGGGTTTTCGAACTAAGCAGCCAGAATAACCCAAGCCCCAACAAGACAACTGACACTATGCGCCAAGGGGCATCTAAAATCGCATCCGCTGGTAAGGTGAATAGGGTATAAGCGAAGTCCGCAGTACAGCATACGAGCAGCAAGGGTTTACTGAAACGCCAGACGGGTCGCCAAGCGGCACTGCGTTTATCGCTTCGCTGTGACAAGGCGGCCACCAGCAATAAAACCGGTAACGCGATCACACAAGCGATCAAAAAGTCTTGTTGATAGGGATAAAACAGTTTTAACAGATCTTTTTGCTGGGCAGGCACGGTCAACACCAACAGCCAGCTTAAATAAGGTCTGAGTAGTAATAATAACAGCCAATAAAAACGCTGGGGTATTGGCGTTAATCCATATTTATCTAGTAATGGCCACTCTTTCATAACGAATTATTTATGCCTATGCCCTGATGTTTAACGCTATGCCGACCTAGCCATCTGCCTGCTGCAAACATTAATTTGCTACACCGTATTGTTGGAATAAGGCTAGCATCTGCTGTTCATCCCACACCGGCACCTGTAACTCGGCCGCTTTGACCAATTTTGATCCCGCGCTTTCACCGGCAATCACCGCATGCGTTTTAGCCGAAACAGAACCCGAGACTTTAGCACCTAGCCGTTGTAATAACGCCTTGGCTTCGTCACGTCCCATACTGGTGAGCGTACCGGTAAGCACGATAGTTTGTCCAGCAAGGGGTTGCTCACTGGCTTGCACTTTAGCAATAGCTGGCCACTGCACGCCTTGCGCTAACAATGCCGCAACCACCTGTTGGTTATGTGGCTCATGAAAGAAATTATAAAGATGTTCCGCCACTACAGTGCCAACATCTTGAACCGCCAATAACTGCTCTAAGCTCGCATTAGCCAACGCGTCCAGCGTAGTAAAGTGGTTTGCTAAGTTAAGTGCTGTCGCCTCCCCCACTTCGCGGATACCCAGTGCATAGATAAAACGTGGCAAGGTCGTCTGTTTGGCCTGTTTAATCGCATTTAATAACTTAAGTGCCGACTTCTCGGCCATTCGCTCTAAACCAACCAGCGCTGGCATATCTAAAGCAAAAATAGCATCAGGTGTTTTAACTAAGCCCTGCTCAACTAATTGTTCAACTAACTTATCGCCTAGGCCCTCAATATCAAGGGCTTTACGCGAGACAAAGTGTTTTAGGGCTTCTTTTAATTGGGCTGCACAATATAACCCACCCGTGCAACGCGCCACAGCTTCACCACTGACTCTCTCAATCTGCGAGGCACAGATTGGGCACACCTCAGGAAAATGTACTGGGCGAACCGAAGCTGGACGCTGTTCTAACACGACAGCCACAATCTGCGGGATCACATCGCCAGCACGCCGGACTATAACGGTATCGCCAATTTGCACGCCCAAGCGATTAATTTCATCCTGATTGTGTAACGTGGCATTACTGACCGTCACACCGCCAACATTGACCGGCGCTAATCGCGCTACGGGTGTAATGGCGCCGGTTCGTCCGACCTGAAAATCAACATCCAGTAAGGTTGTTAGCATTTCTTGTGCAGGAAATTTAAACGCAATAGCCCATCGGGGCGCTCTGGCCACAAACCCCAGCGCTTGCTGTTGGCTTAACTGACTCACTTTAATCACCACACCATCGATTTCATAAGCCAGCTCGGCTCGGCGGTTTAGAATGGCGTGGTAGTAACTCAGCGCATCAGCTTCTCCGCTAACCAGCCGGATTTCTGGGCACACTGGCAGCCCCCACTCCTTTAACTGCTGTAACCGCTGATAATGGCAGTCATTATTCAGATAACTTTCAGGATCCTCGACCAAGCCCACCGCATAGGCATAAAACATCAGCGGCCGTTTCGCGGTAATCGCCGGATCAAGTTGCCGCAAACTGCCTGCTGCGGCATTGCGTGGGTTGGCAAAAACTTTTTCACCTTGCTGCTTTGCTTGTTCATTTAACTTGGCAAACCCTGCCAATGGCATAAAGACTTCACCACGCACTTCAAGCACCGGCGGCATGTTATTACCCTTTAACTTCAGGGGAATAGCGCGAATCGTGCGGATGTTTGCAGTGATATCCTCGCCCGTGTTGCCATCGCCCCGGGTTGCCGCTTGCACAAAAATGCCCTGTTCATAACGGATGCTAACGGCTAAACCATCTAACTTAGGCTCGCAACAAAAACGAAACTCCCCAGTAAAGTCAAGCCTATCGCGCATACGCTTTACAAAGGCAGTAAAGTCCGTTGCATCAAAGGCATTATCTAAAGACAGCATAGGAAGGCTATGTTGTACTTGCGAAAATTTCGCTAAAGGCGCGCCGCCCACCCGTTGCGTCGGCGAGTCACTGGTGACTAACTCTGGATAAGCTTGCTCCAGCTGCTGTAACTCACGGTAAAGCCTATCGTATTCGGCATCGGGTACAGTGGGCGCATCTAAGACATAATACTGATAGTTATAGTCGGCCAGCTGCATACGCAGTGCCGAGATGTGCTGTGCAGGGCTTTGCTTGATCATAGTCGTAAACTCTTTAATAAAAACGGCAGGTAAAACCTGCCGTGTTAATCTTCTTGTGTGCCTAGCGGTAAATTAACGTCGAATCAAACACTGGCGCTGGAATTCACGAATACGCTCAACATAGTGGCGTACCGTTTGAACCGTTAACACGCTGCGCTGACCATCTAACACCTGGCCGCCAAACTCTTCAGCCAATTTTTTAGCGGCATTATGCATCACGTTAAAATTCTGCAGAGGCTCACCGGGCCCAGGCAAGGTCATAAATAAACTCAAGCCACGGGTACTGAGTTTATCCATGTTGTCGATATCAAAGGTGCCAGGGTTAAACATATTGGCCAAACTGAACAATACTTCACCATTACCGGCACTGTCTTGGTGACGATGAAAGATATCCATATCACCATATTTAAAACCTAACATGGTTAACGCCGCTAGCAGCTCTTGCCCTTTTAATTCTTGTTGCTCAGGCAACAACACATACAGAATCAAAACTTCGGAAGGCGCAGCCGAATCAGTATCGTCAGCATCGCTGGCCGATGACTGTGCAGGGTTGTCATGTTCTTCAACAGCGAAATCTGTTGTCGATAACAAGGGTTCTTCAGCTAATGCCGAAAAACTTAACATGGGCTCTTGTGGTTCTTGAAATAACTCATCTTGCTGCATAGGTTCATGCCGACGTTTTACATCGACTGGCCGACTCTGCGGTTTCGCATCAGGATTAGGCGTTGTGGTAAAGCGGCCCTTAGTTTCGACTGATTTTTTTCCTGCGCCCTTAACGACTCTGACCTGACCTATACCGAACTCATCAAAGCCCTCTGCTGGACCTTGCTCTTTGTCGTTATCCTCAGGATGGTAACGATGTTGCGCTTTGTTACTATTTTTACGCACCGTCCATAAGCCATGTAAGAATAAGCCACCCAATAACAGGGCTCCCAAAATTATTAACACTAAACGCAACTCGCTAGCCATTTTCTTATACCTTTAACTTTTAGGCTACTGCCAGTTTGACAGCATCATCCACATCTACCGCCACAACGCGGGATACACCGGGTTCCTGCATCGTTACGCCCATTAATTGCGACGCCATTTCCATAGCAATTTTATTGTGGCTAATATAAATAAATTGTACCGTTTCAGACATCTCTCGTACCAGATTACAAAAACGCCCCACATTCGCATCATCTAAAGGGGCATCTACTTCATCCAACATGCAAAAAGGTGCAGGATTCAGTCTGAAAATTGAAAACACCAATGATAAAGCGGTTAACGCTTTTTCACCACCGGATAATAAATGAATTGTACTGTTTTTTTTACCTGGCGGGCGCGCCATAATGCTAACCCCCGTTTCTAATAAATCATCACCCGTTAAATCAAGATAAGCACTACCGCCACCAAACACTTTTGGGAACAATTGTTGTAGCCCTGCATTGATGTCATCAAAGGTGCTTTTAAAGCGCTGCTTTGTCTCTCGATCAATTTTACGCATGGCGGTTTCTAAGGTGTCTAGCGCAGAGACTAAATCTTGATGCTGATCATCTAAGTACTGTTTACGCACCGCTTGTTGTTCATATTCATCAATAGCAGCCAGATTGATAGCGCCTAAGCGACTGACGGCCTCAAGGGTTTTATCTAACTGCAGCTGCCAACTTTGCTCATCGGCATTGGCAGGCAGCTGGGCTAGCACCTCTTTCATACTGACTTGTTGCTCGCGTAACAGTTCTAACATATTGTTCGCTCTAATGCGAAACCCTTCGGCATCTAAACGCAGCGATTCCAGTTTTTTCTGCTGCTCGGATAGGCGTTGCACAATACCGGACTGCCCTTGCTCCAACGCTCGGATTTGCAGCTCGAGCGAACTGAGTACATTTGTCGCCTCAGCTAATGCGGTTTCAGCGTCTTCACGCAGTAACAGCGATTCTTGTAATTGTTCTTGTAGCACTAAAGCGGGATCATCCTCTGCAAACAGCTGGTGTTGTAATTCAGTAATTTGTTCTTCTAGTAACTGCTGCTGTGACGCGGTGCGCGCTAAGTTTAGCTGTAAGCTTTGTTGCTGGCGCTGACAGAGTTGACTTTGCATTTGCAGCTGCACTACACGCTGTTGTTGCTCGGTACTTTGCACACGCAATTGTTCTTCTCGTTGACGAGCCTCGGTGAGCTGCTGCTGTAACTGCTGTTGTTCACTCAGTTGAGTTTGATAAGCCTGCTCAGCATTGTCTTGTAAAAGCTGCTGCTCATCATAACGTGCGACCAGCAGTTGCTGCTGCATACTAAGCTCAGCGATACTTTGCTGTAATTGTAGGCGTTGTTGTTGTACCTGCGTAAGGGCTAATTGCTTTAACTGTACCGCGGTATGCAGCTGTTGCAGCTGCTGTTTATAATCGTCCTGTTGCTGGCTAAGCTGTGCGGCTAGCTGTTGCTGTTGTCGATAATGCTGCATTGCGGCCACTTCGACAACGGCAGCTTGGCTCAGGCTAACGTCTAGCTGTGCTAACTGTTGATTAAGCGTGGTCAAACGTTCTTGCCGCAACAGTGCACTGTCTGCAGCATCCGCATCAGGCAGCAATCCCCAGTTACCACCAAGCCAAATACCTTCTGGGCAAATGACCGATTGCCCTGCGCGAAGCGACGGCTGCATTATTGTTGCCTTGGCTAAATTGTCAGCCAATAAAATATGCCGAAAGCTCTCTGGATAAGGACCTTGCTGAACTACACTGGCTAAAGTGCGATGACCATCAGGCATATTCACCGTCTGTTGGGCGCCATTCTCAGACCAATGCGTTGCCAAATAACTCTGGCCAGTTTGCGCATCCATGTCAAACGGTAGCTGCGGTACTACTTTGGCGTGTTTTAAATTGCCCAGCGCCAGTGCCACTGCCAGTGCCCAACCAGGCGTTATGTCAAGTTGTTGCAGTAAAAGCTGTTCAGTTGTGGGCAAAGCCGCTTGCAGTTGCGCTAACCGCGCTTGCTCTAAAACGCATACTTGCTGCTGATTTTGTAATTGCTGTAATGCTTGCAGGGCTTTTGCGTGTTCAAGGCCAGCCTGCTGCAATGTATCTTGTTGTTGTTGCCACTTAACTTGCACCTGCTGTAGTTCGTTTGCCAAGCTGGCTTGCTCAGACGTTAGCTCAGAGAGCGTTGCGGCGAGGCTTGTTTCGTCTAACTGCGCCAGTTGCTGCGCTTGTCGCTTTTGTTGCTCTGTCAACTGCTGCTGCTGTTGCTGCAGATGCTGTAACTGCAGCTTGACCTGCTGCACTTGCTCGCGCTGACGGTAACTCGCCTGCTGCCAGTGCTCAAATTGCTGCTGTTGCTGCTGCACTGCTTGACTAGCCTCTTGGAGTAACAAGGTAAGTTCTGCTACCTGTTCGGCCTGCAGCGCCGTATCAGGCTCTAACTCGGCTAACTGTGCGTTCAATTCTGATAGTTGCTGCAAATCCGCTTGTTGATGCCGTTTAAACTCCTGCAAACTATGTTGTTTTTGTTGTAGTTGGCTGTGCAGCATCTGGTGCTGTTGTCGCTGGCTAACAATTTGTTGCTCCAATCGACTGATACTGGCACCCAGCTGATAGAAATTCTGTTGTCGCTTTTCTTGATCGCTACGAGCATCTGCTGCTTGCACTTTTAATTCGAGCAAAACGCGCTGATCACCAGATTGGGCGGCATGGTATTTTTCCAGCTCAGCTTCCTGTTCACGCAGTTGTTGCTCTAACTGGGTTAATTGTTGATTAAACCCCAACCATTTAATCGTGGTGACTTCAGAGCGTAATTTGCGCTCTTGCGCTTTTAACTCTTTATAGCGCTGTGCTGTCGCCGCCTGACGCTTTAACTTCTCAATATTTTTACCCAGCTCTTCCCGCACATCCGCTAAACGGTCCAAATTATCGCGGGTATGTTTAATGCGATTTTCGGTTTCACGCCGCCGCTCTTTATATTTAGAAATTCCCGCGGCTTCTTCAATAAAAACGCGAAGTTCCTGCGGTTTAGATTCAATCAGCCTAGAGATCATGCCTTGCTCTATAATGGCATAGCTGCGTGGCCCCAGTCCGGTGCCTAAAAAGATATCGGTAATATCGCGGCGGCGGCATTTACTGCCATTTAGAAAATAGCTGGATTGTGCATCACGGGTGACTAAACGCTTAATCGCAATTTCACTGCGATCGGCTAGCTGACCGGCTACACGGCCCTGAGTATTTTCAAAAACCAACTCAACCGAGGCCTGCGCTACCGGCTTACGCTGTGCTGAGCCATTAAAAATAACATCGGTCATGGCATCGCCACGCAAGTTTTTGGCCGAGCTTTCGCCCAGCACCCAACGTACTGCATCGATAACATTGGATTTACCGCAGCCATTGGGCCCTACTACCGCCGTCATCGCTGCGGGAAACGGTACAGTAGTAAGGTCGACAAAAGACTTAAATCCGGCCAGTTTAATCTGCTTTAAGCGCATTGCTGGGTAACTTACTTTTAGGCAAGCCACTATTAAAATTGTTATTAATCAGTTTGTTCAATCTACCGAATTTGTGTTGTGCTGTCACTTGCTAATTCTTTTATTCGCCTGACTTTGCACGTTTTTCTGCCGCCAGCGCTCCGCCTTAGCTAACACATCGATATTCTTACGTAGACGCGGTTTTTCGACCACAGAGCTGACAATAATCACAGGTCTGGAAATAATCAGGTTATTCGGATAAATAATCCGCTCCTGATTAGAAGTCGTTAGCACAGTATTAAATAGATGAATTTCTGAAATATCACCTTCCAAGGCGTTATTGCCATCGATTATGCGGACTTTACTGCCTTCGGCAAAATCGCGTTGGCCAAGCAAAATAAAAAATGCCGTTACATTGCTAATCAGCGACCATGATGCAAATAAGGCCACACCAGCCACGGCCACTATCGATGACGCAAATACCAACAGTCCACGGATATCCACGCCCCAAACTAGGCTGAGTAATACCACCAGCACCAACAATAACAGTATATGGCATACCACCAGCGCTCTTTTATTCATCTCTGGTCGAATGCGATTACCCGCTAACAAATTATAGATAACTGGGACTAACCGTCGGCTAATAATGATATAGGCGATAAAAGCCAGTAAGGAGAGTCCTATTTGAATCAGCATAGGGTTTAAATAGGTACTCAGCTTGGTTAAAATATCACTACCGATAATAATCGACGTTTCTCCACTCATCATCTAGTCCAAATCGTTCAAAGGCCAGCTGACGATATAATCTTCAAATTTTTCCATATCGACGTGATCTTCCGAAATCGTTTTATTACGTACTGACATTTGTTTTTTATGCATAAGACTTTTTTTGCCGCCATTCAACAGTGGATGCCATGACGCTAAACCGCGTCCTTCATGTAAACGTCGGTAGGCACAGCTATTGGGCATAAAAAAAATGTCTTTCAAATTCTCTTTGGTCAGTTTGATGCAATCAGGTACCAATACCGTCCTTAGCTCATATTGCGTGCATTCACACTTATGGCTGTTTAAATAGCGGCAAGCAATGTTGCTATAATGCACTTGTTCGTTCTGATGCAGAATAGCGGTTGGCCCCTCTTCTTCTTCATCATCGATAAACTTATTCAGGCAGCATTTGGCACAGCCATCACACAGCGCTTCCCACTCTTCGGTATTCATTTCAGCCAGCGTTTTGTGCTGCCAAAAGTTTGCTTCTAAAGCCATTTAATTGCTGACCTTGGTCGTTATTGAAAAGAAATCGGCTAACTGCAGCTCCAGCGTGTCACCGAGTTGTAAAGGTCCCACTCCGGCTGGGGTACCCGTAAGCACCACATCTCCAGGTAACAAAGTAAAATGCTGGCTCATCTCGCTAATTAACTGGCTAATACCACGGATCATATTGGCGCTGTTACCCTGTTGGCGCAACTCACCATTTACTGTGAGGCTAAAATCTAACTGCTGTGGATGCTGCACCGCTTGTTTGGGCACAAAGCCACTTAATGGACAAGCACCGTCAAAGCCTTTGGCAATTTCCCAAGGACGGCCCAGCTGCTTTAACTTGGCCTGTACCTCACGTAAGGTTAAATCCAGCGCTAGGCCGTAACCCCAAATTGCCTCATGCACCTCAGAGAAACTTGCTTGTTTTAAAGGCTTAGCAATTAATACGGCAATTTCTAGCTCGTTATGCACCGCGCCTTGGCTAGTTGGCACACTAAAGCTCGGCGCCAGAGGCACTAACGCCGTAGTCGGTTTAATAAAAAACAACGCTTCAGGTGCCGTTTTACTTTGCATCTCAGCAATATGGTCTTGGTAATTCTGACCAATGCATACAACCTTACCCAGCGGCAGCGGGATACTTTGCTGTGCTATCGTTTGATGCTGATACATTTAATTTTGCTCCGCCACAATAAGATCTGCGAGATACCCGACACTGGTTACAAAGTAATAAGAGCGATTCCAATGCATTAAACTCTTATAGTTATTATAAGCTAAGAAAGCTCGGCCGTTAGGGCCATCAGGTAAAATCAGCGCCGCAGCCAAATCACGTTGCGGTAATTGTTCACCATTTAGTCGGCGCACCCCCAGTTTATGCCAGTCAGCTAAACTGCGCTCTGATACATTCCAACGTTTTAACCATTCGTTACGGGCTAAGCTACCACGCTGAATCGCATGCCCCGCATCAAAGCCTGCTGGCAGTAAGACTTCGCGGCCCCAAGTACCATTATTATCCCAGCCCTGTTGCTTTAAGTAGTAGGCTATAGAGGCAAACACATCCAGCTCATTGGTCCAGATATCTTTTTTACCATCGCCGTCACCGTCTTGGGCATAGGCTAAAAAGGAGCTGGGCATAAACTGGCTTTGTCCCATGGCTCCAGCCCATGAGCCTTTCATATCTTCAAGCTTAATATGGCCTTGCGCTAAGATATCCAGCGCATGAAAAAATTCTTGTTTAAAAAAATTTTCTCTACGCCCTTCGTAAGCCATAGTGGCCAGCGCGGAGGGAATAGAAAAATTACCCATAAAACGCCCAAAACTGCTTTCCAAACCCCAGAGCGCAATAATAAAGCGTGGTTGCACACCATAGCGTTGGCCAATTTCTTCTAATTGCGGCAAATATTTTTGATAACGCTCACGCGCCATCCGGATCCGTGTTTCGCTGACTCGCTTAGGTAAATAGGTATTTAATGTCTCTACTATCTCAGGTTGACTCTTATCCGCACTAATGGCTCTTTCATAAAAGGTGAGTGAACTAAAAACAGCCTCTAACAAAGCCGCATCATAACCTTTGGCTTGCGCTTCTGCTTTTAAGGCTGCAGTGTAAGCCGCATAATCAGGTTTAGTATCATCAGTGGTGGCTTGCGCAAAAGAAAACTGACTAGTCACTAACATGAAACCCGCTACAATGTAGCGATTTAATGAGAAACCCATAATAGAATACACTCCCTTTTCCGCTTAACGGCTTGAGTTGTTTGCCGCCTTATGCGCAGCCAACAAGTTTTCTGGTGGTGGTGGTAATTGCAAATAGAAGCCTTGCTCAGTTAATGCGGCTTTGAGCTTATTGATATCAATTTGTGCCAGATGTTCCCGTTTTGCTAAATTAATTAGGGTAACCAGCTCGGGTTTACCAAAACTTTCTAACAACAAAGCTGGCACTTTACTAAAGTCGTCCCGCTTTTGGTGCAATCGATCGATAATCTGCGAGGGTTTGAGCGGCATAGTGGTACTGAAGTTCGATTGCATTGATTCTATACGAAAAATGCCC
>CAZNXI010000101.1:6381-10560 GCA_964577005.1 uncultured Rheinheimera sp. | reverse complement strand
CCGCAAACCGTAGTCGTAGATTATTCAGCGCCTAATCTAGCGAAAGAAATGCACGTTGGTCATTTACGCTCAACCATTATTGGTGATGCCGTGGTGCGCAGCTTGGAATTCTGGGGCGATAAAGTGATTCGGCAGAATCATATGGGTGACTGGGGTACCCAGTTTGGCATGCTGATTGCGCATTTAGAAGATAAGCTAGCCGAAGGCGTGGACTTAGAAAGCGTTGCGCTGGCTGACTTGGAAGATTTTTATCGCGCTGCGAAAAAACGCTTTGATGATGAAGCGGGCTTTGCCGATAAGTCGCGGGACTATGTGGTTAAGCTACAAAGCGGCGATGCGCATTGCCAAAAACTGTGGCAGCTGTTTATTGATACCTCGGTAAAACACAGCAATGACGTTTATCAAAAGCTTAACGTGACGCTGATGGATGCCGATATCAAGCCGGAAAGTGCTTATAACAGTATGCTACAACCGATAGTAGACCAGTTGGTTGAGCAAGCGATTGCGGTTGAAGACCAAGGCGCCTTGGTGGTGTTTTTACAAGAGTTAGCCGATAAAGAAGGTAATCCTTCGCCTTTTATAATCCAGAAAACCGGCGGTGGTTTTCTGTATGCCACGACCGATTTAGCGGCCTGCCAATACCGTAGTATTGAACTGGGCGCTGATCGTATTGTGATCTTTACCGATGCACGCCAGGCACTGCACTTTAAACAAGTGGAAATTACCGCCCGTAAAGCCGGTTTATTAGCGGATAACACCCGCTATGATCATTGCCCCTTTGGCACCATGATGGGCGAAGATGGTAAGCCGTTTAAAACCCGTACCGGTGGTACCGTAAAACTGGCCGAATTACTGGAAGAAGCGGTAGTACGCGCTGAAGCGGTTGTAAAAGAAAAAGCGACCGATTTATCGGATGCGGAGATTGCCGAAATTGCGCGTAAGGTTGGTATTGGCGCAGTGAAGTTTGCCGATTTATCAAAAAACCGTACCAGCGATTATATCTTTAGCTGGGATGCCATGCTGAGTTTTGAAGGCGCAACTGCCCCTTACCTGCAATATGCCTATACCCGGGTTCGTAGTATTTTACGCAAAGCCGAAGTCGCAGACGATTTTAGCGCGGCTATTGTGATTAACGCTGAGCAAGAGAAGCAATTAGCGGTAAAACTGCTGCGTTTTGAAGAAACCTTACAGCAAGTAATAAAAGATGCGCAGCCCAATTTGCTGTGTAATTATTTATACGAGCTGGCCAGTTTATTTATGACCTTTTACGAAGCCTGTCCCATCTTAAAAGAAGGGGTTGAACCAGCTGAGCGTAACAGCCGTTTAATGCTAAGTATTTTAAGCGCTAAGCTCTTAGCACAAGGCCTAGATTTACTGGGTATTGAAGTAATGGAACGGATGTAACATGAAAATAGACGCAATTCGCCGCAGTTATACCAAAGATAAACTGGATTTGGATAAACTTAATGCCGATCCGATAGCGCAGTTTGAGCTATGGCTAAAAGACGCCATAGCTGCTGAGCTGCCCGATCCGACGGCGATGTGCGTCGCTTCTGTCGATAGTAGTGGCCAGCCGTCACAACGATTGGTCCTGCTAAAGGATGTTAATACAGCAGGTTTTACTTTTTACACTAACCTCGGCAGTCGTAAAGCCTCTGAGCTGGCGGAAAATCCAAAGGTCTGTTTGCATTTCCCTTGGCATCCCTTAGAGCGGCAAGTGATTGTCTATGGTACGGCTGAGCGTGTATCCAATACGCAAGTCATGCAATACTTTTTATCTCGCCCCAAAGAAAGTCAGTTAGCAGCTTGGGCTTCTGAACAGAGCCGGCCTATTTCAACTCGCCAAGCGTTAATGCAAAAATTTGCTGAGATTAAACATAAGTTTGAACACGGCGAAGTCCCTTTGCCTTCGTTTTGGGGTGGTTTTTTAGTACGGCCTCACCAAATAGAGTTTTGGCAGGGTGGGGAGCATCGCTTACATGATCGCTTTATGTATAAAAAGAGCGAAAGTGGCTGGCTGATTGAACGACTTTGCCCCTAAAACTGCCTCAAATAAACAATGAACTCGCAGATTTTGCATAGCGATCCCCCACAGGCTGTTAGCAATAACAGCCTGTGTCTTTTTGATACGCACTGTCACCTTAACTTAGCACCACTGGCGACAGCGCCTTTAGGTTACTTTCAGCAAGCTGCTGCCTTGGGCGTTAATGCCTTGCTGATCCCGGCGGTAGAGCAAGCAAACTGGCATGATTTACTGGCGTGGCGCCAACAGCAAGCTAATTGGTATATAGCGTTGGGTGTGCACCCTTGGTGGGCGGAAACGGAGTCTTTGGCGGTACTAACTGAACTAGAGCACTTGCTAAAAACGCAGGCTGAGCAGATCACTGCGGTAGGGGAAATAGGGCTGGATTTCGCGCTTGCGGCAGAGACCTTTACTAAACAGCAGCAGTTTTTTAGTGCGCAGCTTGCTTTAGCTAAGCACTATCAAAAGCCGGTGATTTTGCATCATCGGAAAAGTCAGCCCGCATTACTGGCTGAGTTAAAACGGCAGCAATTTACACAAGGCGGTATTTTGCATGCATTTTCCGGCAGTCAGCAGCAAGCTAAGGCGTTTCTTGATCTGGGTTTTAAACTGGGGATTGGCGGTACCATTACTTACCCAAGAGCGGAGAAAACCCGCAACGCCGTGCGTAAATTGCCATTAAGTTCACTGGTATTAGAAACAGATGCGCCCGCAATGCCACTCAATGGCTTTCAAGGGCAAGCTAATACGCCAGCGCAATTGCTTGCGGTGTTTAACGTCTTGTGTGAGTTAAGAGCTGAGCCCGCTACACAGTTGGCCGCGGCCTTATGGCAAAACAGTGTCGATGCGCTGCAGCTTTAGTCTTGTGCTGCAATAACACACAAGGTGAATTCGAAAAAGCATGCACCTTGTTTTGGATGCGGCAATGATCACGCTTGAAAACTGAGATGCTAGACGGGTGGCGGTAGCCGCCTATATCGCTGATTAAGCCGGAAGAAACTCCGTTTTAAGAGCATCGTCACCGCCCCCGCTAGCAATAAAAGCCCGAGCATGTGTTGCATCAATTGTTGCCAGTAGCTGTAGCCAGGAAATAAGCGTTGGTCATGTAATAGGCTGATCTTCATATAGCCCAACAGCTGCTCGTTTACCCGTATTTCTTGTACCATGGGGATCAGCGGGAGTTGTTGATCTGGTCGATATAACAAACGCGCAGCCGTATTTGCTTCTGACCAGCTTAGGCGTACGCCATTCGCATCATAAACGACCACATCATGTAAAAAAGGGTTTTCAGCAATATGTTGGGTCAGCAGGCTGAGGCTTTCTAGTTGATCATTCTCCAATAAATACCCAGCAGTGTAGGACAAGGCCACCAGCGTTTCGCGCATCATCAATTTATTTTGTTGCTGTAAGACCCGCTGCCCTTCAACTTTGGCATTTACCCAGCTGTGCAGAATAAACCAGATCCCTAATACAGCGATTGCCAGTTGCAATAAGGTAATAAAACTTGAATATCGATGCGCAGATACGCTATGGTGCTGCATATTTTAAACCATAAATAAAACTGGCAGGCCAATGCTGCAAAAGTACTAGCATGCCATGTTCATCCTGCTAAGTATAGGGATCTGTTTTGAACGTGTCTGAACCTTTAGTATGGCTTACTGCCCCTTTCGCCACTTCGCCGTTAGCTTTAATGGCTGAACAAGGCGGGCAGCTGCGCTTAAACTGGCAACAGCAGCAAGTTGTTAGCTTAGATAACCATGTTCACTGGCAAGACGCGCAGCCCATGCTGATCTACTTTGGGCAACAGCCAGAATGGGAACAGTTGGAACAGTTGTTTAGTCAATTAAGCCTCGCCGATGGCGAGGTTTTTTTAAAACGTTGGCAGCCGGTGCCAACATTACCTGCAGCGCTGGCAATACAATTCTCTGCGCTTGCCGCGCCTGAAACGGCGCATTTATCCTTATTGGCTAGCGAGTTGGGCTGTCAATTAGTTTACTTAAAGCAGCTACCCACCTTAGCCAAGCCTGGTTTATTAGTGATGGATATGGATTCAACCGCTATCCAAATTGAATGTATTGATGAAATTGCTAAATTGGCGGGGGTTGGTGCACAGGTGGCGACAGTAACAGCCCGAGCCATGAATGGTGAGTTAGATT
>CAZNXI010000101.1:0-6371 GCA_964577005.1 uncultured Rheinheimera sp. | reverse complement strand
AGATTTTTCGCAAAGTTTGCGGCAACGGGTTGCAGCGCTTACAGGTGCTCCTGAAAGTATATTGGCTGAGGTACTTGCAGAACTGCCGCTGATGCCGGGCTTGGTGGAACTGGTGGCTCAATTGCAGCAGCATGGCTGGCGTATTGCTATCGCTTCGGGTGGTTTTACGTATTTTACTTCAGCATTACAGCAACAACTTAAGTTAGATGCGACCTTTGCCAATCAATTGGCGATCCAAGACGGTAAGCTCACAGGGCAAGTCATTGGTGATATTGTCGATGCCAAGCGCAAGGCTGAAGTTGTTATGGAATTAGCTGAGCATTATGGTATTGCCGCTTCACAAACGGTAGCCATTGGCGATGGCGCTAATGATCTTCCTATGCTTGCACAAGCGAGCTTAGGAGTGGCTTTTCATGCTAAACCTAAAGTACAAGCCGCGGCAAAAGCGGCAATTACGCAAGGCAGTTTATTACAGTTACTGTATTTGGTTCAGCCTGCGTGAGGCATCAACAACATTCACTCTTTGTTGATTTGCAAGCTTATCAGTTGCATGTTAGGCGGCTTACACCACTTCAACCTGCTGTTGCTCCTATTTTATTTTTACATGGCGCGGTAGAGAACGGACGGGTTTTTTATAGTCATTCTGGCAAAGGTCTGGCGAGTTACCTAGCTGATCAGGGCTTTATTGGTTATGCTGCCGACTTTGCGGGGCGTGGCTTGTCAAAACCGACGCTTGAGACTGGTTTACAACAAAGCCAACATCAGCTGATTTGTCAGGATATCCCCGGATTAATTGAGTATGTTTATGCGCAACACCAGCAGCCGATCACTCTTATTTGTCATTCTTGGGGCGGTGTTGTCGCGGCAGCGAGTTTGGCTCGTTTTCCACAGTTGCTAGCTAAAGTAAAAGCCAAGATCTGTTTTGGCACCAAAAGAGTTATTACTGTGCGTTCCTTGGAACGGCTACTGAAAATTAATGTTATTTGGAATAAACTTGCCCCTTGGTTAGGTCAGCGTTACGGCTATGTACCCGCTAAGCGCTGGCGCTTTGGCGCCGATAATGAACCTACGCAATTCTTGCTTGATACGATTGATTGGATCAGTGGTGCGCCTTTTGTCGATCGCTGCGATCATTTTGATTACCAGCAGGCATGTGCAAGCATCAAGTGGCCCGCGATATGGCATTTTGCAGCGAAGCAGGATCGTCTGTTAGGGCATCCCATTGATGTGTTGGCTTTTATTGCTGAAACGCGTCAGCAACAAGCCCGTTATAGCTTATTGAGTAAGCAAGATGGGTATTCGCAAGATTATGATCATATCTCTATGTTAACGCACCCAGCTGCAGCCCAAGAGCACTTTAGTGATGTCGCGATCTGGCTAAAAGAGCAGTATCAACGCTTTATTTAATGGCTTTTGGCGTCTTTAAAGACGTGCTTGGGCTAAGATGGCTAATCTTGCTTGGGCTTGTTGCTCGCTATGGTGCAAGCTAAAGCGGCTAGTCAGTTCTGCTGAGGTATCGACCACGTCGACTACACCTTCGACATGTAAAAGCTCTTCTTCCAAAGATTTCGCTTTATGAATGGCATAAATGCTGATGTAGTTCATTTCTTTAGCAATATACTCAGCATCAAGCTTATCTGTTCGTGAAACAAAAAATCGAAAGCTAAATAAGGTATGCTGCGCTAAGGCATTCTCAATAAACAGTTTACGTTCATCTGCTGAGCTAAATTCATAGTCAAAATGACTGCTAAATGCGAATTTTCCATCTGTAGCTTTGGTCACTTTGATATAACATTCGATTGGTTTAGCCGCATCATGTTGTTTCATTTGTTTTAGGATGGCCGCTAAATCCTGACATAGTTGATTATGCTTAGTCAGTAACATGAAATCAGACTTATTTTCTTCAGGGTGAGCAAGACGTAATAACTTATGTAAGCTATGTTCCTGAGTGCCGCGTCCTATCACTGTAATGTCATGTTTCAGACCATAACGATGGATGAAAAACACAAAATTATTTAAGGCTTTTAAGTACATATTACGCAAGGCACCAGACAGCCCAGGGTACTTCGGTGTTTCTTCGGCTAAAGTGAGTTTGCTACGGTTGCTTTGAATTAGCTGTGAGAAAAACTGCTTGCCGGTATGAATAGGAACTTTGGCGATTTTTAAATTCATAATGGTGCGGTTTTTACTTACCGCCATTACCTCATAAGGCAGATTAGTCAGTTGAAATTTTGTTGTGATCTTTTGTAAATCAGGAAGATCTAATAGTAAAACTTCTCCTTTCATAAAGTCTACTGGCTCAGCACATTCCAGCTGTATGCCGCCAGCCGAAAAATCTCTACTAAAGGCTTGCCAGACTTGACCCTCCGGTTTTTGCCGAATGAATACCGTGGTTTTATATAAATACCGTGATTCAGAACGCAGATTCACATAATGACTTGGTATGGCTTCACATGGCATAGGTTTTTCAGCTTTACTCAGACCAAAATGATTCAGTGCAGGTAATTTGGTCAGATCATACTGATGGACGCCATAGTAAACACGCTGATCAGGGGCACTTACCTCGGTTAAGGTCGCAATATAATGCATATCTTGCAGCATATTTAGCACTAGGGCTGAGGGTTGTTCTGGTATAGCGCCAGGGATTGCCGATGCACTTATGCTGTGCTGGATCTGCGTCTTAAGTAAGTTTACATGGAAAATTTTCCAGCTCGGTTTACCTGAGCCAAAGCCAAAAAACATTTCTCGCAAGCCCGGTACTGTTGCCAGTTCATAGCCGGTAGCTGTGTAGAAGTAGAGTTTACCCTTAGCGGCATGGGTAAAGCAGTACAGCATACAAGAACGATCAGTATGCTTGATGTTTAGTAAATGTTTTAGCCGCGACACTGACAGTACTCGATTAATAACGGAATGCTGTTGTTCATCCAAAAAATAATGCCAGACGCTTTTATTGGAATCGCTTGTCAGACAAAAACGACAGTTCACTGCACCACTGTTCACACCGATGAAAATAGGTAATGCATGAATTCGAGGCAAATAATATTGCTCGTAACCTTTCGTCACCAGTGTATCCATTACATTGTCTAAATTGACTTTGTAGCGACGTTTATTGCCGTTAATGTAATTTTGCAGAAATTGATTAAATTGTGGTTGTTGTTCGGGATTTTGTCTTTTTAACCGAATGTATAGGTATTTTTCGTGTTGCTCGATCTCTAAGATTTTATAGTTGAGTCCTTCTGGCAGGTTCAGTGCAAATTCTTTTTCTAGCCCTTTGAGGGTCAAATTAATGATGTCGCCGTTAGCGAGGCCATTTAAAGTCGTCACTTTCAATTTGCAACCAGACACGGATATATCGCTGGTCATGGCGGTAAAGATATGTTCTGCATGACGAACTTCAACCTCGATGCCAAAGTTCATCCTTTCTTCACGCCTTGTAATATATAAGCCGAATTGGACCGTTTTATGAAGTTTAGCAGGGGTTTCTTCGCTGCTCTCTCTAGGCAACTCATCGAGAGTGTCAGCTATCGGTGTCCCTTTACGTAACAGCTCTAGTTTGTTTTTGACGTGCTGTTCAGTTTCTTTACGATGCCTTACCCGATAGTTGTTATCGGCATTCATGACGTCTTCATACACCCCTAGGGTATAGGATCCATAATCTCGGATACCTTCTTCAAAAATCTGTTGAGCGGTTTCGTCAAGGTAATGGGTTTTATCATTATATTGGTAAGGCTTAACTGCACCATCGACATGACCCCGCAAATCAATAAAGTAGTTGCAGGGCTGCGCCAGACGCTTTAACTCCATTCTCAGCAAAAATTGCTTGGACTTGGGCAAGCTTGCCGTTAGGCTTGTAAAGGTTTGCTCAAACTCAGGTGAGTTTAATAAGCCCTTCATTCGCGCTATGATGCCAAGATAAGCTTTAAGATCTGTTGATGTCATAGTTTGCTGATTCAGTTGCCAAAATAATGGC
This sequence comes from uncultured Rheinheimera sp., assembly GCA_964577005.1. GTDB lineage: Bacteria > Pseudomonadota > Gammaproteobacteria > Enterobacterales > Alteromonadaceae > Alishewanella. Next base: position 2,401 of record CAZNXI010000101.1, on the reverse strand, counting down.
AGCGTCCGGTTATAATGTGATTAAGCTACGTTGTTCTTTTTTGAAAAGCAATATTTGTGCCTTTCATGCAAAGCAGGAAAAATTATGGCGAAAACAAAAACTGCCTATGTTTGTAACGAATGTGGTGCTGACTTTATGCGTTGGCAGGGCCAATGCACTGAGTGTGGCGCTTGGAACAGTGTGACGGAAGTCCGCTTAGGGGCGGTAAAAAGTAAAAATAGCCGTTTTGAAGGCTATGCAGGTGAAACGGTAGCCAAAGTCGTGCGCCTAGATGAAGTTGATCTGCAAGAGGTACCGCGTTTTAGTTCGGGCTTTTCAGAATTCGATCGCGTGCTTGGCGGTGGCATTGTGCCAGGTTCTGCTATTCTGATTGGCGGTCATCCAGGTGCAGGTAAAAGTACATTATTGCTGCAGGTGATGTGCGGCTTAGCCAAACAGGGCGGGGCCTTGTACGTTACTGGCGAGGAATCATTACAACAAGTGGCGATGCGGGCACAGCGACTCGGTTTACCCATGGACGCGCTCAAGATGCTGGCTGAAACTAACGTGGAAACACTTTGTCAGCTTGCGCAACAAGAAAAGCCGCGCATTATGGTGATCGACTCAATTCAAGTTATGCATTTAGCTGATATTCAATCTGCCCCCGGCAGCGTTTCACAGGTAAGAGAGAGTGCTGCTTTTCTTACTCGTTTTGCTAAACAATATCAGATTGCCATCATTATGGTTGGCCATGTCACGAAAGACGGTTCTTTAGCTGGACCTAAAGTGCTTGAGCATTGTATTGATTGCTCTGTGATGTTAGACGGCGATGCTGATAGCCGTTACCGAACAATGCGTGGCCATAAAAATCGCTTTGGTCCAGTTAATGAGCTTGGTGTATTTGCCATGACCGGACAGGGCATGAAAGAGGTTAAAAATCCCTCTGCTATTTTTCTTACTCGAGGTAAAGAGGATCAATCCGGTAGCATTGTGATGGTGTTATGGGAGGGGACTCGGCCACTTTTAGTCGAAATTCAAGGGTTAGTAGATTATTCACCGCTGAACAATCCACGACGTGTGACATTGGGAATGGAGCAAAACCGGATTTCCATGTTACTCGCCGTAATGCATCGACATGCGGGCATTCAAATGGCTGATCAAGACGTTTTTGTTAACGTGGTCGGCGGGGTAAAAGTAAATGAAACTAGTGCTGATTTAGCGACTTTATTAGCTTTAGTCTCCAGTTTTCGTGATAAGCCGCTCCCTAATGATCTTGTGGTGTTTGGTGAGGTTGGTTTGGCTGGTGAGATTCGTCCAGTACCAAGTGGTCAAGAGCGGTTACGCGAAGCAGCTAAACATGGGTTTCGCCGAGCAATAGTCCCTTTTGGCAATAAACCAAAAGAAGCCATCGAAGGTATGGAGGTTATCGGGGTGAATAAGCTGGCAGACGCACTTGAAGCTATTTAGGGATATTAAAAAGCCCCCAACACGCTGTGGGGGGCTTTATCTATAGATTACTGAAAGCGGCTGTTTTGTGGAAAGTTAAGCTCTAACACTTGTAACGTATCTTGTTTAAGCTTGTCTAATCCCAGTCTGTCATAACTTTCCACCATAATTTCCAAGGCTTGCTCAACTACAGGGGTGTCACGATAAAACTCGACTACATATTTGCCACGATTGGCTGCTGCTAAGAATGCACCACGGCGCAGGTAGTAATCAGCAACTAAAATCTCATGTCGAGCCAACTTATTTTTTATCATTAGCATGCGCTGTTTTGCATCTGCGGCGTATTTACTATCAGGGTAGTTATTAAGCAGTATTTTAAAATCATCAAAGGCTTGTCGGGTGCTACTCAAGTCACGGTCAGCACGATCAATACCAAAAAACTCTTGGAAAGCATTTTCATCCGCTTTTAGGTTGGTCAAACCGCGCATGTAGTAAACATAGTCAAGATCAGGCTGGTTGGGATTCAAGCGGATAAAACGATCAATGCTGGCTAAAGCCTGAGGCAAATCTCCAGCCTGATGATAGGCGTAAATGAGATCTAGCTGCACTTGACGTGCTAGAGGGCCAAATGGAAAACGACTCTCTACTGCTCTCAATAACTCAATCGCTCTATTGTACAAGCCAACATTTAACACATCTTTTGCTTGTTGATATTGACCCTGAGCAGTTTGTGTAGGGTCAATCTGTTGTTCATTTGGTTTTGTGGCGCAGGCACTTAAGGTGGCTGTCATCAAAATAATCAGGATAAATTTCAATTTCATGTAAAAATCCGTTACTACTTATGCTAAATGGCTGTCTAGTCCAGCGTAAAATCGTTAAAATACGTTCTATTGCGATTCTACCCCAGATAACGAGGGGTTGCACACAGGATAACTGCTTCCGTCATGACAAAACAGATAAAACTTTCACAAATCGT
>CAZNXI010000100.1:0-10736 GCA_964577005.1 uncultured Rheinheimera sp. | reverse complement strand
CCGGAATAGCCTGAATCGTGGCATTGACCTGCAGTAAGGTATTCCAGTGTTTTAAGCTTTCTGGTACCGCTTTATGTTCAGTGGCACCGTAGAGCAGTAATGTATTTGGCCCCGCTAAACCTCTGGCGCGGATAGCTTCCAAGGCAGAAATAACCGACGTTTGAATACCTTCGGTTGCGCCAGAAGTAAAAATAATCTCGCCCTGATCCGCACCCAACAGCTGGCGCGCTAGCGTGCGTGTCTGTTCCAATGCCACTTTGGCTTTAATACCCGTACTATGGCTACTACTTGGATTACCAAAATCTTGCTGCATGGTTTGTAGTACGGCAGCAGCCGCACTGGCCAGCACAGGAGTGGTAGCATTATTATCCAAGTACACTTCATTCAGTGAGCGGCAAAGGTGCATGGGGGCAGACATAAACGACGTCCTCTTTTCCGAGTGGTTAGCCTTATAACAATTGGCTATATCTTATAACAATTTATGTTTAGCGCCCAGCGTTAAACCAAAAATAAAAAAGCCGCCATACCTTAGGTAAGCGGCCTTATCGTTTATTCACCTAAAAGCGAATTATTCGATTAAGTCACGCGGAATTTCAGGCCGAAGTTCTGACCATACTTTGCCACTTTCAATACCGTATTTACGCACTGTCATAACCACTTCGTCATGCTTACCGGCTTGTGCCAATAACTTAAGCTGTTCGTAATAACGACGCGCCAGCTCACGGGCCGCAGGATGCGAGAAATAGAAACGGGCAATTTTGTTATAAAGACCACGGAAACCATTTAAAATCAGCACATAAATACGGTTTGACGAATGTAAAGCTAATTCATGGTTTAAGTTATAGTCAAACTCGGCAAAGGCTTCGGCTGAATCCGCCAAAGATTCGGCTCCCGTGAGAGCTTCGATCACCTGCTGCTGGTGCGTTTTTATCGCGCCACGGATGTAAATAGCGCTGATATTGGTGCGTGCAGATAATAACTCATCGACCAAATCAGGCATCCGTTCTTCGTCTAAACGCGCCAGTGTTTCTAAAATATTTAAGCCCGAGGTTTCCCAAAAGTTATTTACTTTAGTGGGTTTGCCGTGCTGAATGGTTAACCAGCCATCACGGGCCAAACGTTGTAATACTTCACGCAGGGTGGTTCTGGTAACACCGATAAGTTCGGAGAGTTCACGCTCGGCGGGTAAAATTGAACCTGGGGCAAATTTACCGTTCCAGATAGAATCAACAATATACTCTTCTGCAAAGCCAGCAGGGCTTTGCGCTTTAATCAGGTTGGTCATGCGGAGTGATCCGTGTCATTAGTAGCAGCGAAATAATTGACTGATTGTACCAGAGCCAAGGCAGTTAACAAGTCATGCTGTAAAATTCGCTTTAAGCAGTTTTGAGTGCAGGTTGTGTATTGTGTTGAAATACCTTAGATTAGTCGACTTTGCTAAAACGAATAATGCGGAAATCGCTATGCTGCAAGCGCTAAACTCTTTATCACATAAACGCTGGCCCTGGTTGCTACTAGCTCTGACCGTGGCGCTATTGCTGGCGGCTGGGCTGTATTTTCAATATAGCCTAAATCAACAACCTTGTATTAAGTGTATTTATGTCAGGGCTGCTTTTACAGGTATTTTATTGGCAGCGCTGATCACTGCACTTAACCCCAAGCAGGGTGCTTGGCGTATGCTGGGGGTGTTGGGTTGGCTGGCTGCTGCAGGCTATGGTGTTTGGCAAGCTCAAGAATTAGTCAATATTGAACAGATTCTCGCCAGCGGTGGTTTTACCACCTGTGCACTTTTTGCTGATTTCCCAAGTTGGTTGGCTTTAGATAAATGGTTGCCAGCCATGTTTGAAGTTACCGGGACCTGCGGTGGCAGCGATTGGCAATTTGCTGGGTTGTCCATGGCTTACTGGAGTCGTTTCATTCTTGCTTGTTATACCTTGGTCGCTTTACTGGTGTTTTTCAGCCAATTTACCAAACGCAATCAAAACCCCTATATGTAAGCTGTTGCGCTAAACCCACGTTAGTTGGGTTTAGCGCCTAACATAGCTTAAACCTGATACTTACTGATCAATTGATCTAACTCCGTCGCCAGTTCATTTAACCGCTCACTGGTTGCTGAAGCACTGCGAGTGCCCTCTGCCGTTTCCTCTATAACTACGACAATTTGATGTACGTTCTCGTTAATTGCGCCAGACACATGCGTTTGCTCTTCCGCCGCCGTCGCAATTTGTGCATTCATATTGTTGATGGTGTTAACCGCGGTACTGATTTGATTAAGCGCAACCTCAACCTGACGAATTTCATCGACACTGCTTTGGCTGCTTTGCTTTAAGTTACTGATCAGTTCAATAGCCCCTTTAATGCCTGATTGTAAACGTTGGATCATTTGCTGGATTTCTTGGGTACTTTTTTGCGTACGACTGGCTAAGGTTCTTACTTCATCTGCGACTACCGCAAAACCTCGCCCAGCCTCACCCGCCCGAGCGGCTTCTATAGCGGCGTTCAGTGCCAACAAGTTGGTTTGCTCGGCAATACTGCGAATAACATCTAATACGCCACCAATGCTATCTGACTCTTTACTTAAATCGGCAATGACTGATACGCCATGGGTAACTTGTTCCGCTAAACCATCTATCACTTTTACGGTTTTAAACAACGTTTGCTTTGAGTTACTTACCAGATCTTCTGCATCTGCCGCTGCACCGGAGGCACGCATCGCACTATCAGCCACTTCGGTAGCTGATGCGGCCATTTCATTCATGGCGGTAGCAACCTGATCACTTTCCGATTGTTGGCGCTGTACCCCTTGCTCGGCATGGCGCATAATTTTATTTAAGTCGTTTGCACTTAAATTCAGCGTTGAAGTTGAACCGGCAACTTGTGCTACTAAATCACGAACTTGGCTGGCAAAGCGATTAAACGCTTGCGCTAATTGTGATAACTCGTCATTGCCTTCGACCTTTAAGCGGTGTCTTAAATCCCCGCCGCCTTGTGCAATATCGGTCATGGCACTGACGGCCGATTTTAATGGCGTAATAATACTGCGTACCACGATTAAGGCTAACAACATAATGGCCACAAGAGCCACCAAGGCTGCACCAACTGAACTCCATAAACTGGTTGCGAGAGAATCATCAACCCGTTGTTGCATTAAAGCCACTTGCTCATCCAGACTGTCGATCCAAAAACCGGTACCGATCATTAAGCCCCATTTGGATAACACCTCGGCATAACCTAGTTTAGGATCGGTGGTGCTGGTTTCAGGGTTATTCCAGTGATAGTAAAGATAACCATTACCAGAGCGAGCGGCTTGCCATAAACCTCGAATCACTTCAACGCCATTCGGATCTTTTAACTCCATTAAATTGCGGCCTTGTAGTGCAGGGTTAGCGGCATGCATCACATTAACGCCTTGCTCATCGTAGATAAAGAAATATCCCATACTGCCACTATCATCAAAACGTAACTGGCGCAAAATTTCTAAGGCTTGCGCTTTAATCTCTGGATTGGTCGCGGCATCCGGTGCGTCATATAAATGGGCAATCGCGGTTTTACCCAGCTGCATATAGTTTTTGATCACCGCTTGCTGGTTTTGCTTAAACATTTCTTCAAAACCCGCCACGCCTTCTTGACCTAATTGTTTAGACTGATAAAGACTAAAACTGACCAGAAATATAGCGAGCAGCGTGCTTGGTAATAATGCGAGTAATAGGATGCGAGTTTGGATTGTGAGGTTGGTCATAGCATTCTCTGTGAACTTGTTATTATTTTCGCGGTTACAACTAACTATAATAGATCTGCAGAAAAGTGCTGTTAATAAAGCGAAATTTTTTATAGACAATAGTCTTAAGTTAAAGAGAACACGGCATTTTAGCCATAAAAAAAGCCGGACACTCGTCCAGCTTTATAAGGGAATTGCATGCTATTTAGATAATAGCCAGCAATTCCACATCAAACACTAAGGTGCTAAATGGTGCGATAGCATTACCCGCACCACGCTCGCCGTACGCAAGATTATGCGGTACAAACAAACGTAATTTAGAGCCAACTGCCATTAATTGCAGGGCTTCAGTCCAGCCAGCGATAACGCCTGATACTGGGAACTCCGCTGGCTCACCACGCTGATAAGAACTATCGAATACCGTGCCATCAATTAAGGTGCCATGGTAATGTGTACGCACGGTAGAAGCCGTCGTCGGTTTTTCGCCTTCAGCGGCAACCAAAACTTCGTACTGTAAACCTGATGCCGTAACAGTCACTTCTGCACGCTTAGCGTTTTCGGCTAAAAACAACTCACCGGCTTCGGCTAAAGCTTTGGCTTTCTCAGTCTCTTCAGCTTGCATGCGCTCGCTGATCACGTTGAAGGCTGCGCGAATTTGCTCATCTGTTACTTCTGGTGCCTGCTCGTTATAGGCAGCCGCTAGACCTGCCGCAACAGCAGTGATGTCTAAACCGTCAAAAGGTCTGTCAGCGAGCTGTTGACCCATTTGTAAACCGATACCATAGCTGGCGTGTTGTTCTAAAGTGGTAAATTTTGACATGAGGTTCACTTACTTTTGGCTGGCAATCTCAGGTTGCCAGCAGGGTTAAAAATTAGGGTAATAGTACGCTATCAAGCCAGAAAAGTCTTGTTCGACTGCAGCAATTGCTGCCAAACCGTTCTGACATGCTGCTCATCCAAGGTATTTAATTCACCTTTCTCGATAGCGGCCAGCAAACTTTGCTCAACCTGCTGCACCACATTGTCCACGCTAAAAGGCTGTTCGGTAAGTTGCAACGTGCCCACCACTAAGTCGACATGGCCGCGTAAATAGCCTGCGGCAAACAGCTGATCATCGGTAGCGACTGGCACTAATTGATCAAAAAAATCAGCGGCTTGTTGAATAAAATGCTCTGTTGCAGAAAAATCCGTCATACTAAATTTCATCCTCGTAGCCAAGGCGATACATCACGTAATCGTTATAACCGGTCAGTACACTTAATAAGCCTTGTAATTCACGATCTAAAACCGCATCCCCTGTATCGGCTAACAGTGGGCGGCCGTTCAGTTGTTGTAACTTGCTTTTGGTCGCTAGCAGCAGAATATTATCGCGGCCAATGGCGCGGATCACGGCTGGCGACAGTTGTTGATTTCCGCGACCAAATACATGACCTTGTCCACCAATTAAGGTAATCACTAATTTGCTGGGGTAATCTTGCACGAGCTCGAGTAACTGACTGGCGGTCACATCTTTAGCCAATAATTGGCCGTTTTCTATTACATCTACACCAAGCAAGGTATTGTCGATGTTAAGCTCTGCCATCACCGCAGCAACGGTAGAGCCTGAGCCCATCACGTAACGCACATTCTCTTCTAATTGGCTGGCGACATAAGCAGCTAAATCATCCAATACCAATTCTTCTGATTCTTTACCGGCCATTTTTACGCTTTGCACATAACGCAGTTCTGCGGGAATGCGCATTTCACCGTAGCGACGCGCTTTGACCACGCCTTGACGAAAGGCGATTTCATCAATATCCATCACTGGAGCAGCGTGTTGGCTAACCAATTCGCCGGCAACCAACTTAGCTAATAGCTTACCTGCCGCCAAAGGCGAAATGGCATAAACACCAGAGTGAATTTTACACCCTGCGGGTATTCCCAGCACAGTCGTTTTATCACCGACGATATGACAGATATTGCGTGCGGTGCCGTCCCCACCAGCAAACAACAGCAGGTCAACCCCCTGCTCTGCCATCAACTGCGCAGCAAGTTCAGTATCGCTGGCTTGGGTAGGCTGGTGTTCTGGAGTGTAGCAAAGCGTAAAACTTAGCCCCAGCTCGCGACATAAGGTTTCGCCCATTTCGCCAGCAACAGTGAGCACTTGTAAGTGCTGTTGCAGTGGCAAGAGCTGTTCCAAACACTGTTTAGCGCGTTGCTGTGCCATTGGCACTGCGCCCATGGCCAGTGCTTGTTCGGCTAAGTTATCACTGCCTTTTAAACCAACGCTGCCGCCAAGACCGGCCAGAGGGTTAATTATAAGTCCTAACCGAAACTGCTTTATCATACCAATCACTGCCTGAACTAATTACGCTAAACCACACCTTAGATGCGCCTTCATAGATACACCTATAGGGCACCAAAGCCGGCTGACATAGGTGTATTTATATCGCGGCGCATTGTACCTGCTAAGTCATAATTTGCCCAGCCTTGCTCAAAACAGCGGCAGGCAAGTGATCGCTTGCAAGCATTGGCTTGCTGCTCTACATTAGAGACTATTTTTTCTTAGAAGCTAATAAGTATGTCTTTCATTGCTAACCAGTTTCAGCAGCACCAACAGGCGTTTTTTGCTGAGCCTTACCCCGATCTGCAGACGCGCCGCCGTCGTTTACTGCAACTGAGTGCGGCGTTAAAAACTCACAGCGACGCCCTATGCCAGGCGGTAGCTTCCGACTTTGGTCAGCGCAGCCATGACGAAACGCGCTTACTGGAAATTTCACCTTGCTTACAGGGCCTAAGCTACCAATTGGCCCACCTAAAGCAATGGCTAAAGCCAGAAAAGCGTAAAGTCCATTATACTTTTGCCCCTGCGAGTAACCGCGTATTGGCGCAACCACTCGGGGTAGTAGGGATTATTGTGCCTTGGAATTACCCGATTTTTTTAGCATTAAGCCCGTTGATGGCCGCCATTGCCGCAGGCAATCAGGTTATGTTGAAATTATCTGAATTTACGCCAGCAACCAATCAAGTATTAATACAGTTATGCCAGGTCGCACTGGGCGATTGTGTCAGTATTATTGAAGGGGATGCTGGGGTTGCCGCCGAGTTCGCCGCTTTGCCATTTGATCATTTACTGTTTACCGGCTCAACGGCGGTAGGTTATAAAGTGATGCAAGCCGCAGCGGTAAACCTGACTCCGGTAACCTTAGAGCTTGGTGGAAAAAGCCCAGTCTTGATTGCACCTGATGCCAACCTAACACGCATTAGCGAACGCTTACTCTTTGGTAAAACCGCCAATGCTGGCCAAACCTGTGTTGCACCTGACTATGTGTTAGTGCCTCGCGCCATGCAAGACGGCTTAGTCGCCCAGTTACAGGCTGATTTTAAACGGTTTTACCCCAATTTTGCTGACAATAGCGATTACAGCGCTGTGATTAACGATCGGCAATATCAGCGCTTGCAACGCTTGCTGCACGAGGTAGAACTGGCTGGGGCGAATATCATTCGGTGTGCGGCTGTTGACGAAAATACAGCAACCACAAGGCGCTTACCGCTGACACTGGTATTAAATGCGCCAGCAGACTGTCAGTTGTTGCAAGAGGAAATCTTTGGTCCAGTGTTGCCCATTATTGCTTATGACAGTGTAGAACAGGCCATTACCTATATTCGGCAACGCCCTAAACCGCTGGCCTTTTATCTGATGAGTGATGATAAACCCCTGATTGAAAAAGCACTGAAACAGATTCAGGCGGGCGGGGTTTGTATAAACGATACACTGCTCCATGTAGCGCAAGAAGATTTACCCTTTGGCGGGGTGGGCCCATCAGGCTTGGGGCATTACCATGGCCCCGAGGGGTTTAAACGCTTTTCACATTTAAAAGCGATCCATCAAAAAGGCCGCTTTAGTAGCAGCCGTTTTATTTATCCGCCTTTTGATCGCCCGTTATTTAAGGCCTTACTTAAGTGGTTAAGTCGCTAAAATACCCACATTTTCTACGCGGGCTGCTCAGCCCGCGGCATATGCCGCGGTAAGCTGGCAGCCAGCAGCATCGCTAAGGCAGCCGCAATTGCCGCCAACACAAAAGTATCACTGGCCCCTACCCCATTTTGCCAGCTGAGCCCACAAATATAAGCGCCTAGTGCGCCACCGCCCCCATAAATGATGCCAGCATAGAATGCTTGGCCACGGCCGCGCTGGTTTTTTGGGAAGAATTGTTGAATAAACTGCATAGCACAGCTATGGGCAATGGCAAAGCTGCCTGCATGAAACAGCATACTCACGCCAAGTGCCCATGGCGAATGCGCTAAATATGCCACCATTAACCAACGAACTGCGGTTAAACCATAACAAACTGCCAACAAGGTTCGAAAACGGTAACGCTGTAAAATGGCGCCGGCATAATAAAAGGCGATAATCTCGGCCATAATGGCAATGCCAATAAAAAGCCCACTTACGGTACCGCTATAGCCTAAATCACGGGTATAAAGCGTAAAAAAGCCATAAAAAGGGGCAAAACTCATTTGCAGTAAAAAAGCGGCGCCCATAAATAGCCACAGTGCTTTACTGGCGTAAAGCTTGGCAAACGGCATTTTGGGTGTCTGTTGCACCGATACCACTGGCATGGCAGGTAAGTTAAATAAGCTAAATAACAACAGGAGTAAAAATAAGGTCGCGGTCGCCGGCATAAACTCACTACCGAGCTGTTGAAATAGCCATCCCCCCAATAACACCAGGATGATATAGCCAACACTGCCAAAGGTACGAATTTTACTGTAAACGCCCGCATCATCGTTTAGCGCATGAAAAGTACAGACTTCCAGCTGTGGCAAAATAGCGGTCCAAAAAAAACTAAACACCGCAAAACCAAATACTAAAGGCCAAAACCCCGCATCAATAAAACTGCTTAACCACGCCAGAATGGCAATGATTGCCCCCAAGCGCATAATGCGTAACGGTTTGCCGGTGTGATCGGACAGAATTCCCCAAAGTGCGGGTCCAACAATACGGGTGGCCGTGACCAACGCTAATAACAGCCCGATTTGCGCCGAATCAAAACCCCGCCCATCCAAAAACAAGCCGAAGTAAGGCACAAACAGGCCTAAGACACCAAAATAAGCAAAATAAGCCAGCGACAGGGCTGGCTTAGCAGAGAGTGTTAGCAAAAGTGTTCTCGTTAGCGTTGCAGTTGTTGCCGAGCTATCGCCGCAATATCCGGGGTACTGACTTGTACGTGGGCATTTTGCGCGCGATGCCGTAATAAATGATCCAGTAACACTATGGCTAGCATGGCTTCGGCCACCGGCACTGCTCGAATTCCAACACAAGGATCATGCCGACCTTTGGTCACAATATCGACCACTTCGCCCGCAGTATTAATGCTCTTACCTGGAATGCTAATACTGGAGGTGGGCTTTAACGCCATACTCACCAGCAAATCTTGGCCACTGGAGATCCCCCCTAAAGTGCCACCAGCATGATTGGCACTAAAACCAGTGGGGGTCAGCTCATCGCGTCCGGTAGAGCCTAACTGCTCGACCACCGCAAAGCCATCGCCAATTTCGACAGCCTTTACCGCATTAATGCTCATCATCGCATGCGCAACATCGGCATCTAACCGATCGAAAACCGGCTCACCTAAACCAACCGGCATGCCGGTAGCCACCACATTGACCCGCGCACCAACGGAGTCACCGGCTTTTTTTAGCTGCCGCATATACTCATCTAAGGCTTCAAGCTTAGTTGGATCGGGGAAAAAGAACGGATTAGTTTCTACTTGCTCCCATTGCAGTTGCTCGGCTTTAATCGGCCCTAACTGGGCTAGATAACCCCGAATTTCAATACCGCAGTGTTCCTTCAAATATTTTTTGGCTATGGCACCTGCCGCCACTCTCACAGCGGTTTCGCGAGCGGAAGAGCGGCCACCACCGCGATAATCACGCAAACCAAACTTATGCCAATAGGTATAGTCGGCATGACCAGGGCGAAATTGCGACTGAATGGTGGAATAATCTTGTGAGCGCTGATCGGTATTTTCAATCACTAGACCAATACTGGCACCGGTGGTGGTGTCGTTAAACACGCCAGACAAAATTCTGACTTCGTCTTCTTCACGCCGGGCGGTAGTATAGCGCGAGGTTCCCGGTTTGCGGCGATCTAAATCTAGCTGCAAGTCTGCACTGGTTAGTGCCATACCTGGCGGGCAGCCATCAATAATGCCCCCGATTGCTGGGCCATGGCTTTCGCCAAAGGTGGTGACTTTAAACAGTTGCCCTATGCTATTACCTGCCATTGCTTTTTACCTATCTTCTATTTACTGAAAACCCTGTTGCATCGCTTACGTTCGACCTTCTCGAGTCTGGCAGTAAGGTATTGCCTTAGGCAAACCGATGCTGATGCTCAAGCAGCTCCTGTTTGCTCAGGGCAAACACGCCTAAGCCGCCGGCTTTAAATTCCAACCAACGAAATGGGACGTCTGGATATCTATACTGCAATTCAACCATACTATTGCCCACTTCACAAACTAAAATGCCATTATCAGCCAGATGCGCTGCGGCATCCCGTAAAATGTGTCGGGTTAACGCCAAACCATCATGCCCTGAAGCCAAGCCAAGTTCTGGTTCATGGCGATACTCGTCGGGTAAATCGTCCATATCTTCGGCATCAACATAAGGTGGATTGGTCACAATTAAATCATATTGTTGGCCCTGCAAGGCGGCAAAGCCATCTGATAACACCGGATAAACGCGGTCTTGTAACTGATGTTCGTTGATATTGAGATCGGCAACTGCCAGCGCCTCTTCACTGATATCTACTGCATCCACTTGCGCTTCCGGAAAGGCATAAGCACAGGCAATAGCAATACAGCCTGAACCAGTACACAAATCTAAAATATGCTGCGGTGCAGCACCTGCGGGCAATAAGCCCACAAATTTTTCATTAATCAGTTCGCCAATGGGCGAACGTGGGATCAGCACCCGCTCGTCAACATAGAAAGGTAAATTACAGAAGTAGGCCTGCCGGGTGAGGTAAGCGGCGGGG
>CAZNXI010000099.1:0-10767 GCA_964577005.1 uncultured Rheinheimera sp. | reverse complement strand
CCATCGATAATAGAAGCATGGTTCAGTGCATCCGAAATCACCGCATCTTCGGCGCCTAAAATGGTTTCAAATAAACCGCCATTGGCATCAAAACATGACGAATACAGAATAGTGTCTTCTGTGCCTAAAAAGGCGCTAATTTTCGCCTCTAGCGTTTTATGGATATCCTGAGTGCCACAGATAAAGCGCACTGATGCGACACCAAAACCGTGACTTGCCAGGCCCGCTTGAGCCGCTGCAATAAGATCAGGGTGATTAGCCAAGCCTAAGTAGTTATTAGCACAGAAGTTTAACACCTGCTCTGCGCCAACCGTCACATTAGCTTGCTGCTGTGAAGTGATTATACGTTCTGCTTTGTACAGACCTTCTGCTTTCACCTCTTCGATTTGTTGTTGTAGATGGTGCAGAAAAGCGCCATTGCGCATAAAGCCTCCTCTGGCAATGTAGGGGTAACCTTGGTTAGCGTTGCTTTGACGCCTTATTGTACTTTTAACACGGCGCCACTGCAGTGATTATATCGAAGAATGCCAGGTAGCGTCCTGGCTTAACGTAAAGAATTAACTACAAATCGGCCGCGGCTTTATCGCTGCCCGCTAACTCGGTGTAATATTGTTGTAGTTTATTGATATCGGGCATAGCTTGTTCAGTAGCGTAAGGCTTGAACAGTAATAACACTTTTAGCACACCACGATATAAATTTGCTTTGTTTACACTGGCTTCGGGTGCTTGTGTTTTTAGGTAACTGATCCAGAAAGTCACTAATAACTTAATATTATGGGCCACATCACGAATATCATTGTCATCGATTTTAATCACGTCAGCTGCTTTTAATGCTTTAATCACCGACATAACCCGCCCTAATACACCTTGTTGTAGATTTAAATAATCTTGTTGTAAAGCGGGATCCCGAGACAAAATATCGGGCAAATTGGCATAAAAGAACTGAAAACGCCACATCAGCTCAAACACAATATCTAAATAATCAGTGAGCGCATCGAGCGCTTTAGAGCTATCAGCAGGCGGTTTTATGCGCGTTTCCAATAACTTGGCGTATTCTCGAAAGATTTGCCGCACAATATCTTCTTTATTACGAAAGTGGTAATACAAATTACCAGGGCTAATACCCAGATGTGCGGCTATATGATTTGTGGTGACCTGTCGCTCACCTACTTCGTTAAATAAGGCGATACTGGCCTGTAAAATTCTATCTTTGGTTCTAAGCTTCTTTTCCATTGCTATTAGCAGGCTTCTTTTATTAGATGGTTATTTTGATATAGTAACGCCAAATTGAACCAAAATGCCAGTCACCTATAGTAGGAGGCTGCTAAGGAAAAATCTCTGATGAAAGTTCGTGCTATTTACCCAGGCACTTTTGACCCTTTAACTAACGGCCATGCGGACCTCGTTATGCGTGCTGCTAGATTATTTGATACGGTCATTGTGGCGGTAGCTGCTAATCCAAGTAAACAACCGCTATTTAGCTTAGATGAACGGGTTGCTCTAGCGCAGCAAGCTTTTGCTGATTGCCCGAATGTTAGTGTTATTGGCTTCTCTGGGTTGTTAGCGAACTTTGGGAAAGCACAACAAGCACAGGTCTTAATTCGTGGTGTGCGTGCTGTGGCTGATTTTGAGTATGAATTTCAACTGGCTAGTATGAATCGTTCACTTAATCCAGAGCTAGACAGTATTTTTATGACACCCTCAGAAAAAAATACCTTTATATCTTCTACCTTGGTAAAAGAAGTTTGTCGTCATGGCGGAGATGTCGCCAGTTTTGTACCGGAGCATGTGCAACGAGCGCTACAGCAAAAATTCGGTATAACGTAATTTGCGTGTTCAACAAAGACTTATGAAAACAAAAACGGCAGCCAAGCTGCCGTTAGTGAACAAGCTACTAATTAACTCGCTTTAGTCTTAGCTTCCAGCTCTGCTAAACGCTGAACTAATTTCTGAGTATGTTGCAAAGACATTAAATGGGCATAAATAGCAGGGATATATCCTAATTTACGCAACTCTGAAAACTCTTCGTCAGTTAACTCATTTAACTTTTTATCGTCAACCATATGAATACCGTTAATATTGCGTTTTTCATCGTTAATGGTTAACGTTAAGACTTGCTCAGTGATCAGCCCCATATTTTTTAACTTATCAGTAAAGTTTTTAGTGATCTGGCTAAAATCAACAAATTCCACCATTTGCTGTTTACGCACATTTAAAAACTCGCTTTCACTGCCATCATCATTAAATAGTGGAAAACCTTCGGCTTCATTAACTCGCTCAGAAGCTTCATCAATGGCAACCATTAAACGGTCACTCTCCGGCGCCTCTTGGATTAAAATGAGTGGGTAGTTACGGATAACTCTTGGTGTATAGAGTGCATCCCACTTTTCGTCTTTTAACATTAAGTTTTGCTCAGCAGCCAAACCAAGTAAGGCAACTGGTTGCAAACGCTCACTGGCAGGATCTTTCACAAATACGATCGGGAATTCAGCGCCAGCCACCACGAACTCATGCACCACAACTGGCAACATATGTTCATTACGAATATGGTTAAAAGCACGCACATTACTAATTTTTGTCTTAGCGTGAGTTTCTTTGTTCAAGCCAACAATTTTATTCTGTTCCATATACAACTCTGTTCTCTAGATTTAAAAACGACCTGCTGCATCTTATTTTGAGTTGTGCAGCTGGCCCTGTTAATGAATATCGACAGCGCTTTATCGTTACTATCGCTTGATATCTGTTATATCACAGCTTTATTCTTGCTGTAAGAGTACAACTCTGTTTAACGCGTAAATTCATAGAAGGTAGGTGCGTTTGGTCCCACTGGTGC
The DNA here is from genome assembly GCA_964577005.1 of uncultured Rheinheimera sp. Taxonomy (GTDB): domain Bacteria; phylum Pseudomonadota; class Gammaproteobacteria; order Enterobacterales; family Alteromonadaceae; genus Alishewanella. The sequence goes on along the minus strand of CAZNXI010000099.1, from coordinate 7,934 downwards.
GCCCATCAAAAACACCCAAACGTAAAATAAAATAACCCAACCCACAAAAAACACCATGGTATAAGGCAGCATAGTAGCAATTAAGGTACCTATACCCATGTCTTTTTTATAACGTGCGGCAACCGCCAGAATCAAGCCAAAATAGCTCATCATCGGCGTGATCAAATTAGTCACCGAGTCGCCGATCCGATACGCAGCCTGAATCACTTCTGGCGAATACCCAACAATCATTAACATCGGCACAAAGATGGGTGCAAAAATAGCCCACTGCGCCGAGGCTGATCCCAAGGATAGGTTAACAATGGCACACATAGCAATAAAGAGCACAAACACTTCAGGCCCCGTCAAGCCTATGGCTTGCAGTGCAGTCGCACCTTTCACCGCCATAATGGCACCTAGGTTAGACCAACCAAAAAAAGCCACAAACTGCGCAGCGAAAAATACCAATACAATGTAAAGCCCCATTGAGCTCATACTTTTCGCCATCGCATCAATCACATCTCGGTCGGTTTTCATGGTGCCGACAATACGACCATACACATAACCTGGGATACCAAAGGTGATAAAAATAAACACCACTATGCCTTTAAGGAAAGGCGAGCCTTCCACTAAGCCGGTTACCGGATCACGTAAAATACCGTTTTCTGGCACCACACTTAACGCCAGCAATAAACACAACCCCATAAAGACTAAACCTGCACCTTTTAAACCACGTTTTTCTGCCGCAGTTAATGGGTCAAGTTTCTGCTCGCCTAAATCAACCGTGGCTTCTGCTGGGTTGTATTTACCCAGCTTGGGTTCCACAATTTTTTCAGTAACAAAGGCCCCGAGAATAGCAATTAAGAAAGTACTGATAATCATAAAGAACCAGTTAGCTTCTGGCCCAACGACGTAATTAGGATCAATGATATTGGCTGCAGAAGTGGTAAAGCCGGCTAATAAAGGGTCAACAGTGCCGATAAATAAGTTGGCACTGTAACCACCAGACACTCCAGCAAAGGCCGCTGCTAAACCTGCCAGCGGATGGCGGCCTAATGAATAGAAAATCAGGGCGGCCATCGGAATTAACACCACATAGCCCAGCTCAGATGCTGTATTGGAAATGATACCCGCAAAAACGATGGTAACCGTAACCATACGCTTGGACGCATTCATCACTAAGCCACGCATAGCCGCAGAAATTAAGCCGGAATGCTCTGCAACACTCACACCTAATAAGGCCACCAGTACCACACCTAATGGCGCAAACCCGGTAAAGTTAGTGACCAAATTGGAGATAATCCGATGTAAACCGTCCACCGTCATAAGACTAACAACCCGGATGGTGCCATCTGCAGCGCGACCAGCTGCGCCTTCAGGACGAGGATCAATAGCGCTCACATCAAAATAAGCCGCTATGCCGCTGCCCAAGACAACGGCAACCGCAAAGCAAGCAAATAAGGTAACAGGATGCGGTAATAAATTCCCTAGAAACTCGACAGTGTCGAGGAAACGGGTAAACCAACCCCGTTTTTCAGCAGCGCTATGTGGCGCTTTGCTGGAGTGTGTCATGCTTTGTGTCCTCTTGGTATACAGCGTGCCGCGATATCCATCACAGCGTTAAAACAGGCTTCATTATTATGTTTTATAACGTTTACGGTGCAGTTAAGCCACCATATAGCTAGGTTGAAGCGCTGCTGGGTACGTAAAGGGAGTAAATCTATCACAGGAACGCCTATGCGCAAAGCAGCAAACTGTTGGGTGGCACTACTGGCAAGGTGTATGGCAATTTTATTCAAGCCAGTAGTCGTAACGCATCCTAAAAGGATATAAATAAAAAATATCACATCTTATAGAACGGCTAATGTAACCAAAACACCGAAAGCAAAACCGCCCAGCATCGCTACCGCAAGAACGAGCGGTGACTGCGATGTGAGTAATTTGCTAGTGTTATCTGTTTGATTTAACAGTTGCTGTCTATCTATTTCTAGAACAGCACAAAGTGCATTACAGGTTTCTAAAGAGCCTAGACCTTGGCTTTCAACCCTTTGAATCGTCCGCAAACTCAAGCAAGATACTTCACTCAATTGTTGTTGAGTCCAGCCCCGCTTTAGTCGCGACCCTCGTACGACATCGGAATTAATATTCATGCTTACGCCTTAAAATGAAATTTTACTGTTCGCGCTTTAGCCACTAAAATATCCGACTAGAAAACCTACAACACCACCAACTATGATAAATGGCATTAGCTCTTTCATAAGACCTTGCCAAGTAAAGGGCTTTTTTTCCTTGGATGTTCCTAGTAAGTTAACTTCATCTTGATCAATAAGCTGCTGCTCACGATATAACTCCGCCATATAAATTCCTTTAAAGGCTTCAGCCCAACTTCGAACACCAACCTTAACGATGTAGTTTTCATCCTGCAACTTAAAATGATGTGCGCTCATTTTACGCCATGAACGCTTTTTAGAGACGAGTTCATCGTTAACATAAATTTTCTCGCCACCTGAAAAACATGAAAACCATACTCGTACTTGATGACCACGAACATCAAAGTAAAAATTCCCCCCATTTTTCATACTTAAAGAACTTTCAACCACTTTACTTTGCTCGTTATTACTGTTTTCTGAATTTAAGTTTGTCATTATCGACTCCAGTATCATCTCTTTTTGAACCAATTTAGCTTGCCTGAAAAAGATTAAAACTAATTTGCTGCAAAAGCCTCGGCAGCGTTATGCCATTCGGTAAAATGGCATATGACAGCTAGCCGACAGCACAATTAAAAATTGATTTTTATAGCTTTTTCAAAGTGCATTGTTTTTGTGAATTAACACTAACCTACAACTTGGAATGAATTTACAACCATACTGGCGGAATGGTGACTTAGCACTAAAGTACCGTTGTCGTATCGCTGACGCTTTTTTACTATTGCGTAAAGTACATATAACCTTGGAGCTAATAATGCGAGTTCTAATAACAGGTGCTACCGGCGGTATTGGTTTTGCTGTTGCCGAGGCTTTTGCCAAGGCTGGACATGACGTGGTGCTGGCAGATTTAAACGAAAAGGCTTTGCAAGAAAAAACAGCGTTATTAAGCACGGCTGGTTGGCAAGCTCAGTACTGTGTGCTGGATGTGACCAATGCGCAGCAGATCAGCGATTGCGCCGCGCGCTTTCCAGCCGATATTTTAATTAATAATGCGGGGATCCAGCATGTTGCAAGGCTAGAAGATTTTCCACCAGAGCAATGGCGATTACTATTAGAGGTTATGCTAACAGGCCCAGCCATGCTAACCCGTGCCATGTTGCCGGGGATGCGCGAACGCAACTTTGGCCGGGTAATTAACATTGGCTCTATTCATGCGTTAGTGGCCTCGCCATTTAAATCAGCCTATGTAGCAGCAAAGCATGGCCTACTCGGCTTTAGTAAAGTGATCGCCTTAGAAAACGCCGATAAAAACTTTACCATTAATACTATTTGCCCCGCTTATGTAAAAACGCCGCTGGTTGAAAAGCAAATTGCCGCGCAGGCCAAAGAACACCAGCTGACCGAGCAACAAGTGATAGAGCAAATTATGCTGGCACCGATGCCGCAAAAAGCCTTTATTGATGTCAGCGAAATTGCGGCCACAGCGCTTTTTCTATGCCAAGAAGGGGCTAAGCATATTACGGCCCAAACGCTGGTGCTGGACGGTGGCTGGACGGCACGCTAACACCCCAGCTCGTATTTCCGAAATATGAGCTGGCTAAGTACATTGGGTAAACCTTGGGGCATAAAAAAATAAGCAAAGGGATGCAACTGGCAGTCAGTCATCATCTCAGGCACAATCAGGTAATGAAGGTTTGACAATAGCGGCTACCGAGATGATTCAAAATGGCAGTGGTATTGGTTTAGCCACCCTTGCCGCCATTTCATTATTGTATTTATTCGTGTTGTACTGCGTCGGTATTTTTGGCCGACGTATTACCGCGCAGCATCCGCTTGCACCCTGGGTATTTAGTTTAGCGCTTTCTATTTATTGCACCTCTTGGGCGTTTTATGGCGTCACGGCCCAAGCTGTGGTCAATGGCTGGTGGCTGCCGCCTACTTATATTGGTTCATTTCTCTTATTTTGGTTTGGCTTTAAATTAATGTCGCAAGTGGCAGTGGCCTGCCGCCGTTATCGTATTACCTCTATTGCTGACTTTATCGCCACCCGTTTTGGTCACTCGCGCCGCTTAGCGGTATTGATCACTCTGATTTTGATTATGACGGTGATCCCCTATATCACCCTGCAGTTGCATGCGGTAGCAACCAGTATTGATACCTTAGTGGGTTCAGCCACCGGAGAGCATTGGTATACCGATACCGGCCTGTATGTGTGCTTATGGATGGCGGTATTTGCGTTATTATTTGTAGGCAACAGTGCCAGAGCGCATCAGCCTAACCCAGGGTTAATGACCGCGATTGCCTTTGAATCCTTGGTCAAGTTGCTAGCCCTGCTGGCCATAGCCGCCTTTGTTGGCTGGGGTATGTTTGACGGTTTTGGCAATATTTTCCAGCTGGCCGCCGACAGCTCGGCAGTAAAAACCGTGCAACAACAGGCGCTACCTACTTATAGCTATTGGATCCATGTGTTATTAGGCTTTGCTGCCACCCTCTGCTTACCCTGGTTATTTCATGTCAGCTTTGTGGAAAACCAGCGGCTCAGCCATTTACGCAGCGCGCGCTGGATCTTCCCCTTGTATTTATTATTGATGGGAGCGTTTACCCTACCGCTGGGCCTCGCGGGCATTATGTTGTTGGGAGAAAATGCCAATATCGACTTAGTGATCCTGCAATTACCGCTGGCCGCCAATCGTACCGATATTGCCCTGCTGGCCTACTTAGGCGGCTTTTCTGCTGCGACCAGTATGGTGGTGATCGCGAGCGTGGTGCTGGGTATTTTAATTACCAACGAGCTACTCGTTCCCCTGCTGTTTCGGCGTAATAATTTAGTGGACGAGCAACGCAAAGGGCTAAAAGTAGCCACGCTACGCCGTTTAGCCATGTTAGTGGTATTGGCACTCAGTTTTATCTACTACCGCTTTATTGGTACCGGCACGGGCTTGGCGCAGCTGGGGCTAATGGCATTTGCTTTAGTCGCGCAACTGGCACCCGCGCTGATTATGGGGTTATTTTCTAGGCGCATAAACCGGCAAGGCGCCATCGCGGGTTTATGCAGTGGTGCCTTGATTTGGGCTTATGTCCTGTTGTTTCCCGAGTTAGTACGTGCTGGCATTATTTATAGCCAGATCCCGCAAACTGGCCTTTTTGCTATTAGCTGGTTAGCCCCGCAGCAGTTGTTTGGCTGGCAAGGCGACAGTATTACGCTAGGGGTTTTATTAAGCCTAAGCCTCAATGGTGCCATCACCCTCTTGGTTAGCCAGTTAACCAATACAGGGATCAGTGAATGGTTGCAAAGCGGCCGTTTTTTACGTTCCACCAAAGAACCCTTGCAAAAGCCACTGCAACAGTTAAGTATTCAGGAATGTTACTTACTCGTCCGCCGCTTTGCGGGTGAGCGCGAGGCACAGCGCTTATTACAGCGCAATTTAAAAGATCCTGAGCCTGATTTACAAGGCTTAGCCAGTGCCAGTTTATTGCAAGCTACCGAGCGCAGTTTAGCGGCCGTATTAGGCGGTGCGTCGATGCGTTTGGTGATGGATGCTTGCGGTCGGCATGCTGGCTTACCTATGGAAACAGTGGAGCGCTTTGTCGCTGAAGCTGGACAGGTATTTAGGTTTAATCAGGGCTTGTTGCTCTCTACCATTGATAATATTAGCCAAGGTATAGCGGTAGTGGATGCCGATCAGCGGGTGATTGCCTGGAATCAACGCTATATAGAGATGTTTGCGTATCCGCCTGGGATGGTTGAAGTGGGCAAACCGGTAGCCGATTTGATCCGCTTTAATATGCAACGTGGATTAATTGATAGCCAAGATATTGCAACGGAAGTGACCAAGCGCCTGGATTTCTTGCGCCAGGGCAGCCAATATCGGGTACAGCGCCAACAACAAGATGGCCGAGTATTAGAAATTCAGGGTAATCCCCTGCCTGGGGGCGGTTTTGTTACCACTTATACCGATGTCAGCTCTTTTATCGCAGTGCAGCAACAGCTGGAACAAAGTAATCAGTTGCTGGAACAGCGCGTAGCCGAGCGCACCAGTGAGCTACAGCAGTTAAATAATCAATTGCAACTTACCCAACAACAACTTGAAGCGACAACAATGGCAAAAACTCGCTTTTTTGCCGCGGCAGGCCATGATCTGATGCAGCCGTTTAATGCCGCCGCCCTCTTTGCCAGCTTACTTAGGCAAAAAGCCAAAGAGCCCGAACTACAGCAGTTAAGTGAAAATCTTAGCCAGTCACTTAATTCTGCCGAAGAGCTGCTGACGGCAATTTTAGATTTAACCAAACTGGACTCTGGCGTGGTGAAAGCACGCCATCAAGCCGTGCCAGTGCAACAATTACTGGATGATATTGGTCGCGATGCAGCCATTCTGGCAGAGAAAAAAGGCTTACGTCTGCACATCTTGCCCTGTCGATTAACAGTAATGACCGATCGGAAATTACTTAAACGGGTACTGCAAAACTTACTGGCTAATGCCATTCGCTATACACCAACAGGACGGGTCGTATTAGGGGTAAAACGCCGTAGCAATCAGCTCCAACTCTGTGTGCTGGATACCGGTGTCGGTATTGCCAAAGCGGATCAACAACGTATTTTTGAAGAGTTTCAGCAAGGTAGCCAACCTGATCAAAAAGGCTTGGGGCTGGGGTTAGCCATTGCTCACCGTATTAGTACTATTCTTGAACATCCTTTAAGTGTGCACTCTATTGAGGACCGCGGTAGCTGTTTCAGTCTGCTGTTACCCAGAGTAAGCAACACCACTCTAGCGCTAACCTCTTTCCCAACCGAGCAGGCTATATCTAAAGATATTAGCGCCAGTTTTGCCGGTAAAAAGGTTCTGTTACTCGATAATGAAGCCCAGCTGCTGCATGCTGTCGCCACCTTGTTACAAAGTTGGCACTGCCAAGTCATTAGCGCACAGGATCCTAGCGCGGTTGTCGCGGCATTACAGCAGGGTTTTCAGCCTGATATCTGCTTATTTGATTATCACTTGGATAATGATGCGACTGGCATTGCCGTTGCCAACCAACTAGCGACGCAGTTTGCGTTAACCGTGCCGATTATTATTAATTCGGCCGATCATGATCAACAGATCCGCGAGTTGGCATTGAGTAGCGGCTTTTATTTTTTACTCAAACCGTTAAAACCCGTAGCGTTAAAACGACTATTTCAGCGCTTGTTGAAATAACCTAGCCTAAGCTACCAAGCTGGCAAAGATTGCTAAACTGATAAAGTTAACTTAGTGCACTACCGAGCTCCTTTCTGCAAACTTTGCACACAAATACGTTACTAAATTACAATAAATTCAATATATTAGATATTTTTTATTATTTCCAGAATTAAAAAATGCCGTTTATATAATCATAAATTCTGAAAAAATACTTTACTGCCCGCCAAACCTTTCCTATATATAAATTACTTAATATTTACATATAAATCACAAATGACCAATAAGCCTCTTTTTAGATTAGCTGCAGTAAAACAGCAAGCCAGTCGCCTAGATGGTGATGTCATTATTGCGCAGCCCCTAAGCAGCACCTTGCTTACCACGATATTGGTTTGCGTTATGCTGGCACTTGTTACCTTTTTAAGCCTTGCCTCATTTAACCGCAAAGAAACTGTCACCGGCTATTTAAAACCTGATATGGGTTTAGCAAAAGTTATGTCGCCGCGCTCGGGCGTTATTCAACAGGTGTTTATTGAAGATGGCCAGCAAGTGCAGGCCGGTGAGCGGCTGGCACTGCTGCGGATGCCCGACCAACTTGCCATGGGCGATAGCCTTTCCAGCACCTTACGACAAGGTA
>CAZNXI010000098.1:0-10772 GCA_964577005.1 uncultured Rheinheimera sp. | reverse complement strand
TTCAAAATCCGCCGGGGGAAACTCCGTGTCGGTTCGAGTCCGACCCTAGGCACCATAGTTTTATTTACATTTAGGCTTATCAAGCTTAAGTTTATCCCATATCGTTATCATAATTTATCTTTGTACTAAACCGTAAATCACACTATTTCATCTAAAAAATCACCCTATTTCTTCTAAAGTGACTCTAGATTAGGCTTTTTATAACGCGCTGGGCGGGTTTTAGAGATAATAGCCTTAGTCATTAAATTGTCATACATCTCTGATAATTTGAATTTTTTTATTGGTACTTAATAACTTGCATGTACTCCTCTCGGTTTTTAACGAATAAGTGCTTTCTTGTTGCGTCCGGAATTTTGATTGTAGCTTTGTTGTCTCTATTTATTGCCTCAGCCGTTTTATTTAGACCTCAATTAAGCTTATCGCCATACACCGCTGACGAATGCCGCCTTGATGGTGCCATTGGCACTAACAAGCTGGAGATTCTTGGGCCTGCCGTTGTTTTACTGCCAATCTTAATAAGGTTATGTGAATCCAAGACGCTGACATTTTTAGTCAACCAAATAACAGTCAACTGGAAGACGAGTAAAACGTTGAGCGCTAATGAACTGATTGAGGGGCGATACCACATTATCTGGTCAAGGCCGGAAATCCTAAAAGGTGTACTTCATAATGTTGAGTATTTTTATCAGCCACTCTGGATTTATCCTGACTACCCCGTTTATTGGCTTAGTAATGAAGAGATTGCAGAGTTTGATGTTAACTTCCTTGCAAAACAGCGAATAGGTTTGTTATCCGATCATAGCAGTTATAGTGGTTACCAGTTGCCTATTGCCTCGATGCAAATGCTGGGCTTGAAACTTAGTGATATGCATATTACTTTTTTTGCCGACAGAGTGAGTCTCGCAGAAGCTGCAGCAAAAGGTGACATTTCGCTTTATCCCAGTGTGCTAACAGATGAAGAAGGGAAAATTGCTGAGCATAGTGATAAAGGCTCTTTCGATGCACTCGGTGTTGAGGTGCCTGAATTACACCGTTTTAAAATGTCGGGTAGTAGTAATGGCGGCATTTTTTATTTACATAAAAGCATGTATGAGCATCGTTGTGAATTGCAAGCGCAGCTCGGCGCGGCGATCTCATTATCTATATTACGCAAGGTGAGCTTGCAGTGCCCAGATTAACCATTCCAAAGCCATTTCTAGTCGTTTTTACGGTTTTGTTGACATTATCTTTGCTCGCTCTTGTCTTAGCGTCGTATTTTTACAGTACAACACTCAAGGCGGAATTATCTGAAAAACTGCCAGTTATAATCGAAAGGTCCCTTGAGGGTAATCATGGATATGCTTTGCTTATCCTGTCTCAAGTGGAGGCTCACGCCAACGAGCAATTAAAAGAATCGCTTTTGCACAGTAGTGGCCCCGTTATCAACTGTAGAGCTAAGCTAAAAAGTCTCGCTATCGGACAATCCGCCTCCCCAACATTTAATTGGTTTGCTGAGTCATCCTCATTTCATAACCATATGGATTTGGAGTGTCGCCCTGATGTCGACACGGCGCTATTGCTGTTCTTTGGTATGCTTATCTTATTGATTATATGTGCTTGGCGTTACAAGATGGTTTTGCCAACTACGTTGTGCCAAATACAGCAAGGGCTGGATGAACATAAAATCGAACTGTGCGAACAACAAGCCTTGCTAAAAGACATTCTCGATAACTGGGGTGATGCGGATTGGGCTCTGTATTATCAACTTCAAGAACGGCAAGTTGACATTGTATTTGCCATTCAAATTGTTAAGCGTTTCCATGGTGTTACTCTAACTGAGACGCAATTCCTATGGTTGATTTTTGCCACTAAAAATTTTAAAGACCAGGTGGCGCGAGTATATGACATTACATTGAGTGATGATCGATTAAGTTTAGAACTTAGTACCGGGAAAATTTGGATTCGAGGCATCGAATTGACATTAAGTAATACGCCTTTTATCTACTATTACTGGTATGCAAAGTGTCGAATCGAATCTGGTGATGGCTGGGTCCTTAATCCAGCAAGTAACAAACCCAATCTCGATTATGGTTCAGCGCTTCATGCATTAATGCTAGCAGGGCCAAGCCATAGAAAAGCACTTACTGAAGTCGAGTGTGGTGCCAAAGCGAAAACACTAGATCAAAATCGTAGTAAGGTTCGTGATGAGTTAATGCAGCAATTGGGCGATGTGTTGGCTAAGCCTTATCTATTCCTCAATATCAAAGATATCAAAACCGGACGGTTTTGTTATCGCTTAATGCTTAACCCAGAACAAATAAATTTATTACCCTAAGCATAGTTAGAGATATCTCAAGCAGTTTTAAGATATCTAATTCACAAATCTGCCATGTCCCCCTCCTAACCTCAAGGCATTCCGAGCTATCGGATATTAAGTTGTTTTTACCGAAATAAGGGGTTTATATGTGCGCTGTAAGCAGCTTGGTTTTGAAGTTAAACCAGCTACCATTCAAATTGAGTTCACTAACATTAGGTTGTCTTATTGCAACCTTTTTGCAGCCAGCAATCGGTCTAGCTGGCGAGGCGGTGATTAACCCGCAAGACGAGAACATTGAGAGAATCTCAGTTAAAGCAAGACCAATTAGAAATAGCCAGGAACAGTCTATACAGCTACAACGAGATGCCACTAACGTTGTCAATGTTATTGCTTCTGAAGATATTGGTCGTTTTCCTGATCAAACGGCTGCAGCGGCACTTGCGCGTTTGCCTGCCGTAGCGGTTCAGCGTGATCAAGGCCAAGAGCGTTATATTCAGGTCAGAGGTGCTCCCGCACGTTGGACCGTGGTCGCCTTCGATGGTATCAATGTGTTAGGGGCTGAAGAGCGTGTGTTTCGGTTTGACTCTGTACCCGCAAACTTGATGAGTGAAGTAGAGGTCGCTAAAACCTTAACTGCGCAAATGCCTGCAGAAGCCTTGGCTGGTCGCGTAAATATCAAAACATTTAGTCCATTGCGGCAACCTGGGCTCAACGGTGAGTTAGATGTGGGTTTTGGTAAAAATCAGTTAGGGGGCGGTGATCAGCAGCGCTTTGCTGGTCGTGCATCTTGGTCGAATGGCATTTTTGGGGCAATGGCCGCTGTATCTCGTTATGCAAATGAGCAAATTACCGATAACAATGAAACCAGCTATGACAATACTGGTGCGCCTGAACGTTTTGATTTTAGGAATTATTTATTAACTCGTAAAACGAACTCAGCAGCAGTTAAATTTGAATACGCCCCTTCAAATGACAGTAAATATACGTTATCCAGTTTGTATACAGAGTTTATTGATCACGAGCAGCGCAATCAGTTTATTTTCGATTTAAGTCGTGGCAAGGGAAAACGCAGTGAACTGGATGGTTCATTGGTTGGTGTCCCAGTAACGGCAATGTATCAAGAGGGTGACTATGAAAACTCTACTTGGGTCAATACGCTGTCAGGTGAACATTTTAAAGGCGATTGGCGTTGGAACTGGGCGATAAATTACACTGAAACTGAAAGTTCAATTCACTTACCCATTTTACGCCGTAGTCAAACCAATCCATCTGAGTTTTATGCTCTCGATTACAGCATGTCTAATCCGCAATCCCCGATGTTGAATCTGTACCGTACTCATTTAGCTGAACAAGGTATGGTAAAAGGGCCGGCGGTCCATTTGCTCAAACAAGATGGATTTGGATTTGATGGGCTGATTATGTATGGGGGGTTAAATACAACCGAGGCTATTACCTTTAAATTTGATACTGAGAAAGCGTGGCAGCATAGTGCTGCTGATGCCAAGCTGGCTTTTGGTGTGCAACTTGATAATCGTGATGCCGATTCACCTGGCACTGGCTTCCCATTCATTCCCCTTGGCCCACTCGCAGAAACTGCAGGCTTAAATTTCACTCCCGATTCTTTTAATACTAACGCGCCATGGCAGTCTGGCCAGTATTACGGTTTTGCTGTTAACTATTTTGACAACGTTGCAGCACGTCAGCAACTTGATCAAGTGTTACATCAGCTTATCAGCTCTGGAGTAATACAACCTGAGACATTCGTCTCTAAAAACAGTGGTTATCAGGTGCAAGAAAATATCTTTAATGCATATTTGATGAACACTTGGACTTGGAATATCCATCAGTTGGTTGTCGGGGCTCGTACCGAACGAGTCAATCTTAGCAGTGCCGGCTTTATGACTAGCGAAAAAGGCTTGCAAGCTATTGCTAGAGAAAACGATACCACCGACATTTTCCCAAGCATTCATTGGAATGTCGATTTATCCGAAAACGTGAAGTTTCGCTTGGCGGGGGTTACAGGCGCAAGTCGTCCAAGTTTCAGTGAAGTTCGAGCTGGTGCATCGATAAGTGATGCTGATAGAGCGATCAGAGGAGGAAACCCCGATCTTAAAAGTGAAACAGCACGCGGTATTGACTCCTCTTTGGAGTGGTATTTCGCGGATGCATCCTTGGCGGCGATTAACGTGTTTTACCGGGATTTAGATAAGGTGTTGTTTAGTTCGAGCACCATTGTCAGTGATGACCGATTCAATACTGAAGCGTTCGATCGTGTGGGATACGAATACAACACCATGTTAAATGGTGGCACTGGTCATTTTGCGGGTGTTGAGTTTACTTACATTCAGCCTTGGGACTTTTTACCTGAAAGGTTCAGTGGTTTTGGTATGCAATTTAATTACGCCTTCTTAGATAGTGAATTTAGCACTCCTGATGGAAGAAAGGTTGCATTACCTGGCACATCAAACAGAGTGTTAAATACCACCTTTTTTTATGAGAATTTTGGTTGGTCCATCCGCCTGAATTACCAATGGCGTGATGCTTGGCTTGATGATATCTCTTATGAAGCAACTGGCGATATCTATTGGCAAGATACTGCTAGGTTAGACCTTTCACTGCGTTACCAACTTTCAGAGAACATTTCAGTCTATGCAGATTTGAATAATCTAACTGATGAATTAGGTGTTCGTTTCCGCGGGGACAAAAGTAAACCCATCGAAGTTGAAGCATTTGGCCGCCGTTTTTTAACCGGCGTGAAAGTCAGTTTCTAAAGGAAAAAACATGAAAATTACAACTAATATCAAGTTGATGATATTGCTAACATCATCCTTAGTCTTGAGCAGTTTTATGGAAAATGCTACTGCTGCACAAGTCCTCCAATCAGATAGCCGTGATTTACTTTCATCCAGCAAAGGGGGGGTAATACAGCCAAGCCAAATATTTTTACCAAATAGCTTATTGGTACATTGGCGTGTTTCTGCGCAAGATGTCACGATTTATCTAGCCGATAAGCCTGACCAGACAACGATGAAATTGGTTGCTGAAAAAGTGACAGGTAACAGCTATTTACTCGAGCATCAAACAGGGAAGCGCCCTTATATATTTATTAAACCAAGAGGTCAAATAGGGTTTTGGGTGGCAGAGCGTATCCTACCGCTTGAAGGTGGCGTTAATTTCCGTGATCTAGGTGGCTACCGCAGTGAGGATGGAAGAACGGTAGCGTGGGGTAAGCTTTATCGTTCAGGAACGATGAGTGATTTGACTGGGAGTGACTACGAGTACCTCAGTCAATTAGGTATCAAAACTTTCTGTGATTTTAGAGCCATTGAAGAACGCTTAGAAGAGCCAACGCTTTATACTGCTTTTGCTCCAGCTGCGAAGATGTTGACTCAAGATTACTCGATGCGGGAGTTAATGAGTGACGATTTCGGAAAAGCCTTAGTGCATACTAAGACTCGTGAGCAAGCACTTGAGGTGTTTGGCGGTTTTTATCGAAAAGGGATAGATTCATATGCAGAACAATTTAAGAATATGTTTGCTGAGCTTCTGTTAAATAAATCGCCTTTGTCATTCAATTGCTCTGCGGGCAAAGATCGGACTGGCATGGCAGCTGCGTTAGTCTTATCTGCTTTAGGCGTTCCTAGAGACGTGGTGGTAGCAGATTATGCACTTTCAGAACAAGCATATGATTTTGGACTGCGCGAAATGAAGAAGCGTATCAAAAACAATCATTCACAAAGCTCAGAGTCTCCCCATACTCAACTTTTCGCTAAGTTACCAACAGAAGTAATTAACGTTTTCATGGGAACAGATCCGGCATTAATTGAAGCCTTCTTCGCTGAGATTGAATTGCAATACGGAACAGTACAGCATTATTTACGTCAGAAAATGGCATTATCTGATGAAGATATTCAAACATTACGTAAATTATACCTTGTGAGTAATACTTAATATCACACGCTGGGGCAGCTTCAACTGATGCTGCCCTAATTTTGTCTTCTTGATAATGTCAGGCCATTATGCAATTTAAGTTTTTAATGATTTTGCCAACTTTATTCAATTTTTGTTTGTTTACTGCTTGAACGATTAAATAGTTTATTGGGGTTTGACGCGCTGTAAATTGTTATTAATCGTGTCACTCTCTGGCTTCTGTTGGAAAGCTCTGGTAAAAGTGTGCTACTTCAGAAAGCGTTACACTTTAGGTGCATTCTGCTAAAATCATTTTTAGCATAGCAAATAATCGCTGAGGTGTTATGTGCAGCAATCGAGTTTCAGGTTAACCGGCTTTAGTCTTCGTTTGGCATTAACCGCGGTCATTTTTATCTTCTTTTTAATCGGTTTTTTTGTTTACGTCGAAGCCGAGCGAGCTATCGATAAAGCACATAATACGCGGTTGCAATCCTTTTTATTGGCTGATGAGTTACGGCAATCTTCTGATGATCTTACGCGCATGGTACGCACCTATGCGGTAACGGGTGATGTGCGTTATCGACAGCATTTTGATGAAATTTTTGCGATTCGCAATGGCATAGCGCCTCGTCCTGAAAACTATCATTTTATTTATTGGGATTTGGTCGATGCCACGGATCAGCGGCCACGACCTTTTGCCGCACCGCAGGCTCTGCTAGAGCGGATGCGTCATGTAGGCTTTACTGAAATTGAATTGTCGCAGTTAGTCTCTGCCAAACAAGCTTCTGATGAGTTGGCTGCGATTGAACAGGATGCGATGAAGTTGGTTGCAACAGGTGATCCCATGTTGCGTGCCAGCGCTTTAACCCTATTACATGATGCTGCTTATCATCAGGCCAAAGCCGGCATCATGCGGCCAATAGATCAGTTATATAGCATGATGGATGCGCGTACTAAAGTGGCCGTTGATAAGGCTGAACAGCAAGCCGAGCGGCTACGCTGGGTATTTATTGTATTAGGGGTTATGTTGGCTTTTTTGTTATGGCAGTTAAAAAAGCGCGCGTTAGCCATTTTAGGTGCGCCAGTCACAGAGGTTTATCAGCATATTACCGCTTTGGGGCAAGGCGATTTTTCGCAAAATATTAATGTTGCTGCAGCTAAAACCCATACCGTTCTGGGCTGGTTAGCACAAACACAGCAACGCCTAGCGCAGTTAGATCACAGTCGGCAGTTATCACAACAACGGTTAGAGCATCTGGCTCATTATGATCCTTTAACGGGCTTACCAAACCGTATATTACTGAATGAAAGGTTACAGCAATCCATGCAAATGACCAAGCGAGCAGGCAAGTTACTCGCCGTCGCCTTTGTTGATCTGGATGGTTTTAAAGTGATTAATGATCGTTTTGGCCATGAATTTGGTGATCAGGTTTTAAAAGCCTGCAGCCTTCGCTTAAAAACGAGCTTAGCAGAAAACGCATTACTGGCCAGAATCAGTGGCGATGAATTTGTTTTTTTAATCACGGATTTAACCCAGCCGTCAGATTGCCAGCATATACTTGAGTTAGCGCTACAACATTTAGCCAGTCCACTCAGTGTGCTTGGCAATAGCGTGCAGCTTTCGGCCAGTATTGGCGTCAGCTTTTATCCGCAAATGCTCGACATCGCGGCGGAGCAATTACTGCGGCAAGCCGATCAGGCGATGTATTGTGCAAAACAAACCGGTAAAAATCGCTATTACTTTTTTGATGTGGAAGCAGAGCAATATACGTTGGGGGTCAGTAAAAAATTAGATGAAATTCGTGTTGCCTTAACACGTTCCGAGTTTGTACTGTTTTATCAACCCAAGGTTAATTTGCAAACCGGAGAGTGTATTGGCGTAGAAGCCTTAGTTCGTTGGCAACATCCGCAACAAGGTTTGTTAGCGCCAGGACAATTTTTGCCGCTTATTGAACAGCATGAGTTAGGAGTGCAGTTAGGCCAGTGGGTGATTGCACAGGCGTTTCGGCAATATACTTTGTGGTATCAACAAGGTATTAAAATGCCTATCTCCGTCAATATTGCCGCTAATCACTTACAGCAAGCCGATTTCGCCGAGCAATTAGCGCAAATCTGTGCTGAGTTCCCTGATGTCCCCGCTGCGATGGTGGAGTTGGAGATCGTTGAAACTAGCGCCTTACAAGATATTGATTATATTTTGGGAACAATGAAAACCTGTGCCGCGCTCGGTGTTACCTTTTCGTTAGATGATTTTGGTACCGGTTACTCCTCGCTGTCTTATTTAAAACGCTTACCTATTAGTACCTTAAAGCTTGATCAAAGCTTTGTCAGAGACATTCTGACCGATCCGGATGATTTAGCGATTTTACAAGGGGTGAGTCGCCTTGCTGAAGCCTTTGAACTGGCAACCATTGCCGAAGGGGTAGAAAGTACAGCACATATCCACAAGCTGTTAGATATTGGTTATTTGTATGGACAAGGCTATGGTATCGCGAGGCCCATGCCTGCAGCCGCTTTGCCAACATGGTTAGCAGCTAAAGGTTTAACCAGCACTTAGGTAGCGCAAATGCCCTAAAAAGCTGCGAGCTACCGGGCCTAAGGTGTCGGCATCATTAAAATTGAGGTAAAAGGTATAAGTGCGGCTGGTGCCTCGAGGTAATAACAAGGGCAATAGCTCGCCATTATCGAGGTAAGGTTGCACGGCATGGCGCGGCAACCAAGCAAAGCCAAGATTTTTACGGATTAACTCTACCGAGGTTGCGATATGGCTAACTGTCCAGCGTTGCTCAGAACCTAGCCAGCCAACATCTTTCTTTTGTTGTAAGCCTGAATCTCTTAACACAATTTGCCGGCAATGCTTTAATTCCTCCAGCGCTAACTCGCGTCTTGGCAGGGTCAGTGGATGCTGTGCGCCTGCTACCGCGACGAATTCTAGTTGGCAAATGTCTTCACTCAGGTTATCCGGCAGGGTAAAAGGTGAAATAGCAATTTCGGCTTTGCCTTGCTCGAGTAATTCATTGGCACCGGATAAAATAGTTTCTAACAGTTCAATGCGAATCAGTGGGTATTCAGCCGATACCGCGGCCAGCGCTTGGTACAAGATATCGCGCGGGAAAGCTTCATCTACGGCGATAGCTAACGTGGACTCTACGCCAGCCTGTAAATTTAAGGCCACATTTTCCATGCGTTCGGCTTCGGCCAGTAAAAAGTTAATCCGCCTGAGTAATTGCTCGCCGGCAGCGGTGAGTTGCGTTTTGCGGCCCTCTATTTGGAGTAGTGTTACGCCCAGCATTTCTTCTAGTTTATGTACGGCGTGATGCACGCTAGACTGGCTTTTATATACCACCTCGGCGGCCTGATGAAAGCCACCGTGCTCTGCCACCGCTTTAAACATCCGCCATTGTTCGAGTGTTGAACGTGCCATAAACTGATCCCTTGGAAAATTAACTGCTGGCAAGCAAGGCGGTAAAGCCATGCTTTGCCAGGTACGACCCCATTATAAAAATAATCTTAAACTTTTTGGCTGATCAGAGCATCGACCGACGCTTTGCCTGCACCACTAAACAGTAAAGAGATACTGGCTGCAAATAACGCTAAACCAAACTCGTAGCCATTGTTACTCATAAATAGGCCATTTTGAACGTGTACGCTAAAAATAGCGACTAGCATAGCAAAAGCCAGTGCAGCAGCTGCCGGGCGCGTGAGGAAGCCTAATACTAATGCTATGCCACCAAAGAATTCGGCAAAACCAGCTAAAAACGCCATCAGGACACCAGGCGTTAAGCCGATACTGTCCATCCAAGCCCCTGTGCCCGCTAAGCCGTAACCGCCAAACCACCCAAAGAGTTTTTGCGCGCCATGCGCAGCGAAGATAATACCCACTGGGATGCGTAGGGCTAAGGCGCCCCAACCTGCAGATGTGTTCGTCAGTCGTTTAATAATATGTTTTGGATTGTTCATTTGAGTTTCCTCTAAGGTGATGATTTAGGATGGTATTGCCGTTATCGACCTTGCTATGTAGTCGATAGCGTTACTATAGAGGGGCTGAAAGTTTTTATAAATTGGATATAATTTTACATTTTGTTCTGTTTTTTAGAACAAGCTTGCGCGGTGCTAGCTGAGTGGTTACACCCTAACGCTTTAGACATAAAGTTCACAGCGTCTTACTTATCTGTGCCAACGCTTGATCAGCGTAGTCAGACAAGTAAGACTTATCGCCTAGTTATAAATAGCTAAGCCAAGGTTTCTTCTGGGTATGCTTGTAACGGCTAAACCATCGTGTGGGCCAATACAGCGCGACTGCCAGTACTAGGCTAATCAGCCAGATAGTACTGATATGGTCAACGCCATATAAATGTCCATGATTGGCCCCGAAGTGCCAGATCGCGATGCTATAAAGCACTAATAACACATACAAATGTAAGATATAGAAGAACATTGGCACTGAGCCGAACACCACTAAGATTTGACTGAATTTGTTTTGCCATTGTTCCATCCAGCGCAACATAAAACACATGACGCCCAGTGTCACTAATAAGAAGTGCAAGGAAGCAGGATACTTGGTGAA
>CAZNXI010000097.1:0-10825 GCA_964577005.1 uncultured Rheinheimera sp. | reverse complement strand
GCACTCAGCCCAGCACAAACCCAATTTCTGCAGCAGGCGAATAACCTACCACTACTCGCACAACAACTCGCCAAAGGTGAAGCGATAAATCAGCTGGCTGGAGAGGCCTTTAAGCTAAATAAACTCACTCAGCCTACGCAAGTTAACTTGGTTACGTTGCCGCAAACCGTAGTGACACTTGCGGCAAGTCAGCACTTAATGCACCTAACGCAATCTCAGCTATACCAAAGTCTGCCGCTTGCAGTTCAACCGTTATTATTGCAGCCAGAACAGCAGGTCGCGCTGCTACAGCAACTGCAAACCAAGGCCAATTTATTACAGCTTAGTACTGTGAGTTTTACCCTAACCAATGCGCAACGTCAGCAATTACAAACCTTATTAACGCCAGTTGTAACTCAGTTTGCCCAAGCGCAATTGGCCAACAGTGCAGGGCTATTATTATTGCAGCCGTTAAAAATGTTGCCTGATATCCTGTTAAGCCATGCTAGCTTAGCGACCACCATCCAACTTATCTCAACGGAAACCAGCACAACGAAAGCTAACACAGCAACGTCAGCGATGTTGGCATCCTTGCAGGATGACAATACCATTGATGACCCCAAGTTAAACACAACCTCAAATAATGTTAAAGGGGTACTGACTAGCCTAAAAGAGGATTTTATGAAAGCCGTAAATTTAGATAAACTCTTTGTTAATGCTAATCTTACGGCAGAATCAAATAACCTCAAGTTACAACCTGGCGCCACCTATTTCGCTAAGTTACAGCTTAATTCATTGCAACAAGCTCAACTCATCGTGCAAACGGCGCAAGGCGCAGTAAAACTGGAACTATCCAAAGCTCTCTCCATACCGAGCGACACACCTTTACAAATCCAATTTCAAGCGCCAAACCCAGATATACTCGAGTTAGACATTAAAGTGTTAACACAATTACCGCATACGGTAATACTCAGCAAGGCACAAGCGGCGCTGTTACAAGATCCCAAACAATTGCTCTTGCTACAACAACGTGTAATGCGCGGCGAAACCATCACTCAACTCGCAGGTGAGCCCTTAAAATTGCCGGCTATGGATGCGAAATCGCTGCATTTAAGCCTTATGCCGATATCAGATAACGCAGCGACGAAAAATAGCGGCGCAACCCAAGGCTGGCAACTCAATATTCAGCCGATTAACAGCGAACAAAAACTTCGCTTGGCAAGCAGCGACTTTATCAAGCCGATACCTTTTGTCGCGCAAAATGCTGAGGCAAAACCAAGTTATACGACGCACACAGAGAGTAGCCAACTGGCTTGGCGACAATTACTGCCTCTGCTAGAGAGTACTCCCGCAGCCTTACGCAGCATGCCGGAAATGCCTGCTGCAGTGCAGCAGATGTTAGCCTTACTGCGCCAAACGCAACCTGACGGTAAAACACTGCTATCTCCCACTCAAGTGGTTGAACAATTACAGGCTTCACTGCAGTTTCATCCCTTACAAGCACAACCGAATATGGCAACCTCTGCAGGCACCTTAGCCGTAGCAATACAACTATTACTAGGTCACCTATTAAGAAAGCCGCTCACCACAAGTAAAGATAGTGCGACGCAACGTTTAGCTCAAACTATTGGTCAGCTGGAACCACAACAAAGCCAAGCGCTATTGCGAGCGCTTGGCAGTCATAGTAGTGCTTTACAATTAGCGCAATTACAAAATGCCGATACCGCGGGTGTGCAACAACAATGGTTAATTCCATTGGCGTTACAACAGCAACAAGAGACTCGTTTAAGTCAAATTTTAATCGAAGAAAAAACAGCAGAAAACCATGGAAAAGACGCCAAAAATAACTACTGGCAGCTGACTATGAAATTTGACCTAGGCAATACAGGGCAACTGATGGCAGTAGCCAAGCTGCAACAGACTGACGTACAACTGCAATTTTATACCAATGAGCCGCACGCTTTACGTCAAGCTGAAAAGTTCTTACCCCTTCTCACCGAACGTTGTTTGGCGCAAGGGGTAAACGTCATTAAAGCACAATGCCAGCTTGGCAAAATCCCTGAGACCTTAGGCAATCGCCGCACCAGTCTCATTTCTACCAAAGCCTAAGTTATCCCCCGTCTCCGGTACCGGACCGACCAGTTTATCCACACGTACCGGAGTCATGTGGATAAGTTAAAACAGCAGATTTTTACCAAAATAGATGGTTGAAACAGTATTCACAAAAATAATGGCTAAGATGATTGGGATAAAGGTACCCAGCGAGAAATTAACGTACTTCTGCAGCACAGAACCCGCAAAGCTTTGGTTACCATCACTTATTTCGGCGTCCAAATTCTGTTTCTTCCAGCGATAAATCACAAATAAACAGAGCAAGAAACCATTTAGCGGCAAAATCGTCTCGTAAAACATATCGTAAATAATGGCAAAGAATGATTTAGCTTCGCCGCCGTAACTTAGCATATTAGTTAAGAAATCAACTCGCCCGAAGGAAAGTGCTGATACTATCGCTAACACAACCATCACGCTACCCAGAATCGTTAGCGCTTTACGTCTGCTGACGCCTTTGCCATCCATAACGCTCGCCACAGGCACTTCGATAATAGAAACCAGTGACGTCATTGCCGCAAAAAACACCAACAAGAAAAAGAATGCCGCGATAAAAGAAGCGCCGAAATAACCAATGTCGGCTTGCAAAGCCAAAAAGATTTTTGGTAAGAACATAAAGATCATACCAATACTAGATTCAGATAACTCAGCAATTTCAATATCTGGGTTAAAGGAAAATACCGCAGGCAGAATCAATAAGCCTGAGCAACAAGCAACTAACAACGACAAACCCGCTACCGTCTTACCAGCTGAGACAATATTGTCATGCTTCTGAATATAGGAACCGTAAGTGATCAAAATCCCCATGGCTAACGAGAGAGAGAAAAATGCCTGCGCCAGAGCACCATTAAGCACTTCACCGGTAATTTTTGAAAAATCAGGCACTAAGAAGAACTTTACGCCAAGCATGGCATTTTCTTTAGTTAGCACATAAAGAACCAATAAAATCAGCATTATAAACAGCACAGGCATTAGGATGGTCGTCGCTTTCTCAATACCTTTTTTCACACCGCCTTGCAAAATCAAAAAGGTTAACGCAACAACAATGCCCATATAAACAAACAACTCATTGCTATTTATGAAAGTCTCAAACCCCGCCGGATCAGCCAATTGATCAAGCTGCCCCAACATCGCTTTACCTAGATACCCCGCAATCCACACGGTAATAACCAGATAAAACACGCCAATCATAAAAGGGGTTAGCACCGATAACCAACCAACAGCACGCCAAGCGCGATTTTGGCCAATTTGCGTGTAAGCACCTAAGGGATTTTGCCGCGTATGTCTGCCTAGACTCATCTCCGCTAACATAACGGGAAGACAGATAAAGAATACAAAAAAGGCGTACATAATAAGAAAAGCCGCCCCACCGTTTTTGCTGGCCATCACCGGAAAGGCGACCAAATTACCAATACCAACCGCTGAACCGGCAGCAGCCAAGATAAAACCTAGGCTGGAGCTAAATTGTTCACGTTTCATAACTGCGTGACTCCTGGATATCATTTACCCATGCAACTTAACCTGCTAACTCAATGAGCTATGACGACCTAAGGTGGGTAATTGTTATAGTTATAATTTATTGTTGTCAGCTGCATGCTAACAGCCTGTGTAAAGAAATCCTAGCCCGACCTGCATTCTTAATCAGGCTAATTGGTTTTATCCGATAAATCTGCTAATGTTCAAACTCATTTTTAGGGTGAGTTTTTAACATGTTATATATGATTTATGCAGAAGATGCGGCAAACAGTCTGGAAAAACGGTTGGCAACCCGCCCAGCACATTTAGCTCGTCTGGAACAACTAAAAAGCGAACAACGTTTAGTGATGGCGGGACCTTTACCCGCGATAGATTCAGAAACACCGGGTGAAGCTGGCTTTACTGGCTCTTTAGTGATTGCTGAATTTGCGTCTCTAGCCGATGCCGAAGCATGGGCTGCCGCGGATCCTTATTGGGTTGCTGGAGTCTATGTCAAAGCCACCGTTAAGCCTTATAAAAAAGTTCTGCCGTAATTAATTGTTTAAGGGATTATCACAATGAATCAATACGTTTTATTAACGGGCGGCGCAGGCTATATTGGCAGTCATACTGCCCTTTGTTTAGTGCGTGCCGGTTATAAAGTGATTAGCTTTGATAACTATTGTAATAGCTCAGATGAAGCACTAAAGCGTGTTGAGCAGTTATCAGGTGAAAAAATTATCACCATTACCGGCGATATTCGCGATCAAGCAGCCTTAACCGCAGTGTTTAGTCAATACAGTATTAGCGCTGTGGTGCATTTTGCCGGGTTAAAAGCGGTAGGCGAATCAACAGAACTGCCCTTACATTACTACGATAATAACGTTGCCGGCACCGTGACGCTTTGCCGGGTAATGCGCCACTTTAATGTTAAAAAACTGGTATTTAGTTCTTCTGCAACCGTCTATGGCGATGCTAAAGAAGTACCTATAAAAGAAACTTCACCGCGCTCTGCGACAAACCCCTATGGGCAGAGCAAGCTAATGATTGAGCTTATCTTAGAAGACTTAGTAAAAGCAGAGCCAGATTGGTCTGTTGCTTTACTGCGTTATTTTAACCCTGTTGGTGCTGATAGCAGCGGCCAGATTGGCGAAGATCCCAATGGTATCCCGAATAATTTAATGCCCTTTATTTCGCAAGTTGCCGTAGGAAAACGCGAGCAGCTTTCGGTATTTGGTAATGATTATCCTACACCTGATGGCACAGGAGTACGTGATTATATTCATGTAGTCGATTTGGCCTTAGGGCACTTAAAAGCCTTAGAGTATTTGCAGCAGCATAAAGGGATCGAAGCGATTAACTTAGGTACTGGTGTGGGTTACAGTGTGCTAGATATGGTTAACGCTTTTAGCACAACGAATCAGGTTGCCGTGCCCTATCAGATCTCAGCTCGGCGTCCTGGGGATATTGCCAGCTGCTATGCTGAACCAAGCAAAGCAAAAACACTTTTAGGCTGGCAAACTGAAAAAACGCTCGAAGATATGGTGCGTGATACTTGGCGCTGGCAAAGCCAAAATCCAAACGGCTATAAAAGCTAAATTAGTACCTGGTACCGGAGTGCGGTGGATAAGTGAGATCTTACGGGCTGTTATCCACCACTCTGCGGTACCGATATTAACCCCAGCTCCAGTGCCAGCAACACAGCACGGGTGCGATCTCGAACACCCAGTTTACTGAGAATAGCGGAACATTGATTTTTTACTGTACCTTCAGATTTCGATAAAGCGTTAGCTATTTCTTTATTACTGTAGCCTGCTGCCATCAACTGCAGAATTTCGAGCTCTTTATCAGTCAATCCCTCAAAGGCGACCGGTTTACTAAACGCCGTTTTTGGTTGTTTTCGCACCTGAGTGAGTAAACGCTCAGTAATATTGGGATGGAAGAAGCTGCCACCGTTAGCGAGTGCAGCAATTGCGGCTACCAGCGTATCCAGTGACACGTCTTTCAGCAAAAATCCTTTGGCGCCTGCTTGAATACTTTGCAATACTAAATCATGCTCGTCGAAGGTCGTTAGGACTAAAACCGGTGTACTTATCCCTGCGTGCTGCAAAGCCTGCAAGGTTTCAATTCCATCCATTATCGGCATAGAGAGATCGAGCAAAATCACATCGGGAAGATCTTTCTGACACTGCGCAACTACGCTGCTGCCATCTGCAGCTTCAGCCACGACCTGCACTTTGCCAGATATCGCCAGTAAACTACGGATCCCCTCGCGGATCAGCTTTTGATCATCTACCAGCAATACTTTAAACACGGGTAAGTTCCTGCGGTAAACGGATTTGCAGTTGCATAGCGCCAGTATTAGTAACCACCTTTAAACTGCCTCCGCACTCAGCTAGCCGCTCTTGCATGCCGGTTAAGCCGTTACCCCATTGCCAATTAGCGACTAGTTTACCGTTATCAGTAATGGTAACGGCTAATTCTTGCTGCTCTAGCCTGGCAACAATACTCAGTTTGCTAGCATCGGCATGTTTTAGGGTATTACTAACCGCTTCTCGAACCAGCATTAAAAAATGTTGGGCTTGTAAAATACTGCTAACACTTAGTTCGGTCGGAATATCGAACTCAACCTGCAAAGACTCCGGTAAATTCTCCACCACAGGTTGCAGCAGTTGCCATAAATTAAGATCGGTACTGTCGCGCATTGAGCTGACAGCCTCGCGGACATCAGATAACAATAACCTGGCTAGCTGCAAACTTTTATCGACCTGCAGCTTTGCTTCAGCGTCAGTATGGTAGCTGGCGATTTGTAGCTGAATAGTGAGCGCCGTTAGATGGTGCCCCAATAAATCGTGCAAATTCCGAGCGATACGTGTGCGCTCAGTTTGCTGCGACGCGGCTAACAACAGTTGCTGGGCGCTTTGTAGTTCCAGATTCTTTTCGGCCAGCGCTTCTTTAGCTTGCTGCTCGGCGCTAATAGCACTTTGCATAATCACTGCAAAAAAATGAAAAGCCGCATATAAACTGGCCGTGATCCACAAACTACGTTGATCTAACCAAGCTTGCAGGCTAAACCAACATATCACCACCAGCAGCGTTAGCAAAAATGCTCGCTGCTGTGACATGACGTAAGGCAGAAAACACACCCAAATAATGGTTAAGATCGCTAAGTAATCGAAATGCCGAGTAGGCAGCAAACATAATAAAGCAAAGGCACAAGCCAAGGGTAACCACAGCAAATAGCGACCATAGCGACCGGTTACCCCATAAGGATGTTCTTCTTGTGTGAGCAGAATAAAACACAGCCCAAACAGCAATAGCAGCAGACTAACGCTGAAAATAGGTTGTTTCCCTGGCAAGTGCCAGAGGATATAAAGGGTTAATAGCGCAACAAGCAGCCAGGCTATAACACCAGCGAGTGTTGCTAAAGGAAATTTTAATTTCATCACAACATTATCGGGTGTTATTTGAAAACTGCAATAGGCCAAAAGTCATGTTTAAAAATCCTGACTTTTGGCACCTGTGCTATGGTCAGCTTATTTTTAAACTGCATAACAAGTTCATTAGGAGACCTTGTTATGGCTTTTATCCACACTTCACTACTTTATTTACACATATTTTTTGGTGCACTTTGTTTATTACTCTTTTGGTTGCCGGTGATTAGCCAAAAAGGGAGTAAACTGCATAATCTTAGCGGTCGTATTTATTATTATTTAATGCTATTTATTGCAGGCTCAGGCATGCTGATGAGTGCAATGGTCTTGTTTGATCCGATTACGGTTTATACCAGTGGCAATCCTTTACCAGCGGCAAAAGTGGATGCCTTTGTTACAGCTCGTCGATATTTCTCATCTTTCTTGTTCTTACTAAGTATTTTAACTTGGGTAACCATTCGTCACGCTTATGCGGTATTAGCAGCTAAAGATCAGCGGCAACTTCTACAAAGCTGGCAGCTACAGTTGCCTGTCGGCGTGTTGTTCTGCTTTAGCTTTTATGTGTTTTGGCTTGGCTGGCAAAGCAAAAGCCCGCTATTTATGATTTTCTCTTCAGTAAGTTTCTTCTCTGCTATAGGCATATGGCGCTATATCTGGCAGCGCCAGATCAAAAAAAGACAATGGATAATCGAGCACTTTGGCAATATGATCGGCAGTGGTATCGCGCTTTACACTGCATTTTTCGCTGCGGGCGGCAGAAAAATATTAGCCGACATCCTTACTGGACATTGGCAAATTGCCAGCTGGGTTATCGCTCCCGTACTTGGCGTACTCGCAATACAGCTATTCAAAAAGCATTTTCAACGAAAATTTAACGTTACCGCATAACCCCTTGACTTATCCACACGTCTCAGGTACCGGCCTGAGCTCAGAGCTCTTACCGGTACCGGAGTGCTGTGGATAGATTGCGGTAAATAAATCCAATTTTGACAAGCTCCGGCGTAATCCTCTACCATCAGCCTTCTTTATCTGCTGATGACAATAACAATGAAAATAACGCTAAAAGATAAAATAGTCTGGATTACCGGTGCCTCCGGGGGGATTGGAGAAGCGCTAGCCAAAGCGTGCGCCAACGAGGGCGCATCCGTAGTCTTAAGTGGTAGACGGGTCGCTGAGTTAGAACGTGTCCGCCTATTATTACCTAATCCAGCAAAACATCTAACGCTGCCACTGGATATTTGCGATGAACACGCTCAACAACAAGCACTCGACCAGCTAATCAACAATTACGGAAAACTGGATTGGCTAATTAACAATGCGGGGATCAGCCAACGCGCCTTGGTAATGGATACCACTGGCGAAACCGATCGCAAAATTATGGAAATCGATTATTTCGCTCAAGTTGCGCTAAGCCGCCGGGTACTCTCGGTGATGCTACAGCAAAAAAGTGGCCAACTCGTTTTTGTGTCTAGTGTTGCTGGACTTGTCGGAACACAATATCGTGGCAGTTATTCAGCCGCAAAAGCGGCATTACATTTGTGGGCAAATAGCGTTCGAGCCGAGCTATTTGAACAAGGTATACGTGTTGCGGTGTTGTTTCCTGGCTTTGTGAAAACGGCCGTCTCGATGAATGCGTTAACCGGCAATGGTGAAGCGCTTGGCAAGATGGATGATGCCCAAGCGAAAGCCATGACCGCAGAGCAATTCGCGACAGCCAGCTTAAAAGCACTTAAAGCTGGCAAAAATTATATTGTTATTGGCGGTTTTAAAGAAAAGCTTGCAGCCCTAGTAAGCCGAGTTTCACCGGAATTATTGTACAAGTTGATCCGTAAAAGCAAAGTTCGCTAGCGGCTTGAAGAACAGCCTAGCATTTGCCTGGTCGTACCGGTACCGGAGACCTGTGGATAAACTGGTCGGGCCGGTACCGGAGACGTGTGGATAACTAGCCGCGTTGGCGGGTAGGTTGTTTGGGTTTGTGCCCGGGCTTGCGCGCCGGTTTGGTGCCATTGCTGGTGTTGTTATCTGGTTTAGCGGGCCGTTTTTCTGCCTTGGCTGGACGCTCAGGCTTTGCAGCTTTGCCTTCTGCTTTGGCCGGTGTTTTCTCAGCAATTTGATGCTTACGTACTGCACGTTTCATACTTGCCATGCGACGACGACGCTCGGTACGATCTTCGGCCTTCACTAAGGTTTCATTTTCCGCACCTAAATGCACTAATTTACGTAAGTAATTCACTTCATCCAGCGGATACTCAGCATAGCCGCCAGCCGGTAAGTGTTTTGGTAACAATAAATCACCATAGCGTACCCGAATAAGCCGGCTCACGACTGCACCCTGCGATTCCCACATGCGGCGGACTTCACGGTTACGGCCTTCAGTTAGCACCACATGGAACCAACGATTGATGCCCTCGCCCGGCAAGGCTTTAATTTTCTTGAAGTTGGCTTTACCATCTTCCAGTTCCACACCGGTGCGCAAGCGCTGGATCATGGCATCATTAATTTCGCCAAATACCCGAACCGCATACTCGCGCTCGACTTCAAACTTAGGATGCATTAAGCGGTTGGCCAGCTCACCGTCAGTGGTAAACAGTAATAAGCCTGAGGTGTTGATATCTAAGCGACCAATCGCAATCCAACGCGCGCCTTTAATCTTAGGTAAACGTGAAAAGACGGTGGGACGGCCTTCTGGGTCAGTGCGCGAGCAAATTTCGCCTTCAGGTTTGTGGTACGCCAACACCCGGCAAATATGCTGCTCTTCGCTGGCAATTTGCACCGGATGACCATCAACCCGAATCGCCTGAGTCGTTTCAACGCGATCCCCTAATACCGCAGGTTTACCATCAACGGTAACCCGGCCGCGGCTGATCCAATCTTCCATTTCGCGGCGCGAACCTACACCGGCACGGGCCAATACTTTCTGTAATTTTTCACTCATTAATGGAGCTCTCCTGTCATCTCGACGGTGGATAATTGTTGCTCAACACTCTCACTGAGTATCGCTTGAAACTCAGTAAGGGGTGGCAACGCAGTTAAATGGGTTAACCCAAAATAGTCTAAAAAAGCAGCGGTCGTTGCATAAAGCCCTGGCCGACCGGGGACTTCTTTATGTCCAACCACCTTTACCCAACCGCGTTCGGTCAGGGTACGGATAATTTGCGTACTGACCGTAACACCGCGAATTTCTTCAATTTCGCCCCGGGTAATCGGCTGCCGATAAGCAATTAACACCAAGGTTTCCAAAATTGCCCGCGAATAACGGGGCGAACGCTCTGGCCACAGTTTGGCTAAGGCATCACTAAATTCCGGACGGGTATGAAAACGGTAGCCACTGGCCGTTTCTAGTAACTGAATACCACGCGCACTGTAGTCTTGCTGTAATTGCTGCAACATTTGCGTAAGTTTACGGCTAGATACCGCAAACTCATCTAATACGGTAGCTTGCAGTTCAGTGCGGCTGAGGGGCTTGTCTGCCGCAAAAATAGCGGCCTCAAGCAGCTGCAGTAATTGCACATCGTTTATTTTGCGCGCCATTATGCCTCATTTATTGCTAATTTGACATGGATTTGTGCATAAGCTGCTACTTGGATCAGCTCAATTAACTTCTCTTTGGTCAGCTCTAATATCGCTAAAAAGCTCACCACTACCCCTTCCCGCCCTTCGCTTAGCTCAAAGCAGTCGGCAAACTCCAGATAGCCCTGGCGTTGTTGTAATAAATCAAGAATGCGGCTCATCCGCTCTCGGGTAGAAAGATGCTCACGTTTGATATGATGATGCTGCAACGCATTGGCGCGTTTCACAATATCTTTCAGCGCGCCAAGCAACTCGTCAAATTCAACCTCTGGGAAAAT
>CAZNXI010000096.1:0-10972 GCA_964577005.1 uncultured Rheinheimera sp. | reverse complement strand
CGTGGTCATTATTGGCGGCGGCGATTGCGGTACCTTGCGTGAGGTATTAAAGCATCCTGGCGTAGAAACTGTGACGCAAATTGATATCGATGAACAAGTCACGCGGATGGCGGAAAAGTACTTCCCAGAGCTGTGTGCTTCGAACAATGATCCCCGTGCCACGTTAAAGTTTGAAGATGGCATTAAGTTTATGCGTGAAGCCGCAGCGGGCTCTATTGATGTGATTATTGTTGATTCAACCGATCCTATCGGCCCGGGTGAAGGTTTATTTAACCGTGCTTTTTACGCCAGCTGTGTTGCGGCCTTAGCGACTGATGGTATCTTGGTACAACAAAGTGAATCGCCACTGATTCACATGCCGCTGTTAACCGCCATGCGCCAAGCGATGAGTGATGCCGGTTTTGCCAGCTTACAAACGCTGAACTTCCCGCAGATGGTCTATCCATCGGGCTGGTGGACCTGTACTTTAGCCAAGAAAACTGGTGAGTTTGCCGGGTTCCGTGAAGCGGATGCGGCAGCTGCGTCCTTTGATACTGAGTATTACAATGTTGAGGTGCACAAAGCAGCAGGTGCCTTACCGAACTTTGTGAAGAAAGCCTTTGCCCAAACGAGGTAAGCGTTTTAACCTCGCAAACATAACGCCCAGCAAGTCTGGGCGTTTTTACAGTAGCATTAGGTTATTGCCGTTAGCTTACTCTACTACAGGTTCGATATGCACTTCTACGCGTCGATTCAGTGCGCGATTGGCTTCTGAGTTGTTAGGAAATGCTGGCCGATCAGGGCCATAACCTACCGTCTCTAAACGCACCGGCTGCACGCCCTGCGCAAGTAAGTAGCTCTGCACCGATTCAGCGCGGGCGCGGGATAGATTCATGTTAAGGTTGTAGGGACCGGTATTATCGGTATGGCCCGCAATAACGACCATGGTTTGTGGATAGTCACGCAGTACGCGGGCGATATCATTTAGCGCAGGGTATAAGCTTGGGCGCAGTTCGGACCGATTAATATCAAAGGTCAGTTGTGCCGGAATATCGAGAATCAGCTTATCACCTTGTCGCTCGACGCCGACACCCGAACCTTTCAATTCCTCGCGCAGCGCTTTTTCTTGTTTATCCATATAGCTGCCAACCGCCGCACCGGCGATAGCACCGACCGCCGCACCGATCACTAAACGTTTATTTTTGTGATTGCCCGTCGCTTTGCCAGCAAGGGCACCGGCAACAGCACCAATAGCGGCGCCGCGGGTGGTATTTTGGTTATCTGTTGTTGCACAACCCGCTAATACTAAGCTGGCTGACATCATTAATACCACTGTGGCTTTTACTTTCATTGCCGTCTCTCCGGAGCAAATATACATTATTAAGCATTAGCTTAACGTTAGAGGCTGAATCATCGCTGAATTCTATTTAGCGCTTTTACGAGAAATAGAAATAGACATATAGACTGCCAAACTTTAAGCTGGATAGGTTAAATTTAGGCTAGGATACAGCAAATGGCAGTCTGTGGTTGGAAACGTATCGTATTAAAAGTAGGTAGCGCGTTAATTGCACCTAGTGCAGAGGGTTGCTCTACCCGTTATTTGTTATCTATCGCCCGTTTTATTGCCGAATGTCGAGCGGTAGGCACCGAGGTTGTACTTGTCTCTTCGGGCAGTGTTGCTGCAGGTCGCAATGCTATTGGCTATAAACAACTCCCTCTGCCGATTAATATTAAACAAGCGATGGCGGCAGTTGGGCAAAGCCGCATGATGGCGTGTTGGGCGCAATTATTTGATTTTGATTGTGCGCAAATTTTGCTGACGCATGATGACTTAAAAGATCGCCGACGTTATTTAAATATTGATAACACCCTCCGTACCTTATTAGCCAATCAGGTCTTACCTATTGTTAATGAAAACGATACCGTGGCCACTGCTGAGCTAAAAGTCGGCGATAACGATAATTTAGCTGCGATGGTGGCCATAGTGGCAGATGCGGATGCGTTGCTGATTTGCTCTGATATTGATGGGCTATACACCGCCAACCCCAGAACTACACCGGACGCGCAGCTCATTCCACAGGTAGCAACCATCACCGCTGAGATTTATGCCATGGCCGGCGGTAGTCACCACGCCATAGGTACTGGCGGTATGACGACGAAAATTCAGGCAGCGGATAAAGCCACTGCAGCCGGTATTGATACACTGATTATTAACGGCCAAAAAGCAGCAACTTTTGATGCGTTACTTGCTGATCGCCCGGTGGGCACCCTATTTCAACGTCAACAAGAACGACTTAGTGCGAAAAAGCATTGGCTGAGACACAACTTAAAGCCGCGTGGCGCCATAGTGATCGACGCGGGAGCCGAGCAAGCGCTGCAAGATCGAGGCGCTTCATTGCTACCCTCCGGTATTTTGTCAACAGCAGGGCAATTTGAAAAAGGCGACGCCATTTTACTTAAAAATCAACAGGGCAAGGATTTAGCTCAGGGCATTAGTCAGTACAGTGCGCTTGAACTCGGGAAAATTGCTGGGGCGAAAAGCCAACAAATTGCCAGTTTATTGGGATATTGCCCGAGTGAAGTAGCGGTGCATCGCGACGACCTTGTATTATTCAATGATCCTAAGATTTAGTGAGTATTTGCCTGCACTGGTGCAGGCTTAGTCATAGGATTGTCTTTTTAGCAGTGCTAAAATTCTGCTCCTTATTTTACCCAGTCATAACCCGGAGCTGTACTTTGACTTTTCTGCATAACCTTTCCGTGAAACAACAACTGATCTTATCGTTAGTTGTTGCTACGTTGCTCGCGACCACGTTTATGGGCGCCTTATCTTATCGACAAGCTCGCACTGTAGTGGTGGAGCGGATGCTTCATCATGAAATGCCGGCACTGGTAAAAGAAGTGGGGCAAACCCTTGATACACAAATTTTGCAAATGACCACCATTACGCAGCAGTTGGCGGAGAATCCTTATATTTTAGACTGGGCTGACAAAGGTTTTGCGGCCAGTGGTGAGCCAATATTGCTTGCGCAGGTACGAGCGGTGCAGCGCCAGCTGAATTTAGATGCGGCGTCTTGGGCCGATCGGCAAACGGGTCGTTATTGGAATCAAGAAGGTTTTTTGCGAGAGTTAAACTTGAGAGAAGATGGCTGGTTTTTTGCGTTCCGAGATTCTGGTCAAGCCACCAATGTTAGCCTATTTACAGAAGCCAATGGCCAGGTAAGGATGTTTGTCAATTATCAACAACTGCATGGCCGAGGGTTGTCTGGCATAGCGGTATCCTTGCAGCAGCTGGTAAATTACCTTAATTCAGTTCGTATCGCCGATTCTGGTTTAGTGTACTTAATTGATCAGCAAGGCAAGGTAATTTTACATGCCGACCGCGCACTCTTGGGCAAGGCATTAGCCGATATTGTTGGGGGCAGTGCCAGCCAGCAGTTGCAGCAAAGTGGCTTAACGAGCTTAGTAAACGATCAGGTTTTATTAGTCAGTACGCCTGTCCCCAGCTCTGGCTGGAAAGTGGTGGCGGAAGTGCCAGTAGCTGAGGTGATAGCGCCGGTTAATCGTATCCGTAATCAAGTGCTGTTAAGCGGATTCTTATTAACCTTATTTGCCGCTTTGGCGGCATGGTTTGTGGCGCAGCGTTTAACGCGGCAGCTGCATAAAGTGGCGTATTCTCTGCAGGATATTGGTCAAGGGCAGGGTGATCTGCGGCAACAGTTACCCGCCAGTGGTGCGCAAGAGATCCAGCAAATCAGTTTGGGCTTTAATAGCTTTGTGTCGAATATTCGACAGTTAGTGGTTGAGGTAAAGCAGCAAAATGAGTTGCTATTATCGTCTTCCTCAGTGGTATCCAGTAACGCGGCCAATAACCAAGAGTTAGCGGCAGAGCAACGCGAGCGGTTAAGTCGAATTGCGACCGCCATTGAACAGTTGGGCGCAACCATTGCGGCAGTGGCCAATAATGCGCAAATTGCCGCTGAAGCGGCACGAACCACCCGAGGTCATGCAGATGAAGGCTTGGCCGTGATTGCCGAGACCAATAGCAGTATCGGTGAGCTGAGCAAAGAAGTGGAAAATATTGCCAGTGTAGTAAGTACTTTGGCCAATAATAGCGATCGGATTGCCGATATTCTTAATGTGATTCGCGGTATTTCTGAGCAAACCAACTTATTGGCGCTGAACGCGGCAATTGAAGCCGCGCGTGCAGGTGAACAAGGTCGAGGCTTTGCGGTGGTGGCGGATGAAGTCAGGCAGTTAGCGCAGCGTGCTGCGCAATCGACGCAGCAAATTCAGCAAATGATTGAGCAATTATCGAATCAATCAAGGCATGCCGTACAAGTTTCTCATGCTGGCCAAGAGCGCGCTCGGCAGGGGGTGGTATCGATGGCCGCCGCCAGTGAAGCCTTAGGCAGAATTGTCCAAGGGATCCGTCAGCTTGATCAGTTAAATCAGGATGTGGCCAGAGCCACAGATGAGCAAGCCGCGGTAGTACAGGACATAAGCCACAGTGTCCATACCAGTAATGATTTGATTGACGATAGTGCCGCGGCAGCGGCTAAGTTAGCGAGCTTCAGTGCTGAATTACGCCAGCTTTCCAGTACGTTACAAAGTTTGACGTCGCGCTTTATTACCTAAAGCGCGAAGCAAACAAGGCTAACGGTTATAAATCCAGCGCTAAAATTTTGGAACGGCGCTGGTAGTTATAAAGCTGCTTTTTCTGCGCAGGTAAGTCTTCAACTGTAACCAGTTCAAAGCCTTGCTCTAAAAACCAATGAATGCTGCGCGTGGTTAAGGCAAACAAACGATCGTAGCGGCGCTGTCTTGCTTGTTGGATCACACTGCGTAGCAAGGTTGTGCCGCGATCGGCATCCCGATAATCAGGATGCACCGCTAAACAAGCAAACTCTCCCACATTGTCTTCTGGGAAAGGGTATAAGGCCGCGCAGCCAATCACCAAGCCATCACGTTCAATCAGGGTAAAATAATCTATTTCCATTTCCAACTGTTCACGCGAACGGCGAACTAGTAGACCTTGCTGCTCTAGCGGCCGGATCAAATCTAAAATACCGCCGATATCGCTGATCACCGCGCGGCGCAGTTTTTCAGCCGACTCAGTGACCACCTGAGTACCGATACCATCACGCGAGAACAATTCTTGTAGCAAGGAGCCATCTTCACTATAGCTCACTAAGTGACAGCGCGGCACACCGGATCGACAGGCTGTGACGGCCGCCCTTAAAAAGGCCACAGTACCAACACAGGCATCGTCTTGCAGTTCAAGGCTGTGCATAATCGCTTCCGCCCGGTTTGGCATCAGTTCCGCTGTAATATCGCCGTTGTCACCGGGAATACCGCCCACTTCGTTAAAACCAATCATTTTGTCAGCTTTAAGACGAATCGCGACCTGGGTGGCAATTTCTTCAGCGGTTAGATTAAAGCTTTCGCCGGTAACCGAGGCTGCAATGGGGCCCATTAACACTATGCCATTATTATCCAGTTGTCGTCTGATCCCAGCCGTATCAATACGCCTAACTCGGCCACTATGAAAGTAGTCGACCCCTTCATCCACGCCTAAGGGTTGGGCAATCACAAAATTACCGCTTACCACGTTAATTTGTGCACCTTGCATGGGGGTATTGCTTAAACTCATCGAGAGGCGCGCGGTAATATCTAGCTGCAAAGCGCCTGCCACTTGTTTGATCAGTTTAAAAGAATCATCATCAGTCACCCGAACGCGGTTGTGATACTGCGGCTCTAAACCGGCCTGTGTTAGCGCTTGGTTAATCTGTGGTCTAGCACCGTAGACCAGCACCACCTTAATACCTAAGCTATTAAGCAGAGCTATGTCATTAATAATGCTGCGAATACCCGGTTGCATAATAGCTTCGCCACCCAACATAATGACGAAGGTTTTACCACGGTGGGCATTAACATAGGGGGCAGACTGGCGGAAACCGCTGACAAGTTCAGTAGTACGCACGGGTGATAACAATCCTCGAAGTGAAACTGACAATAATACTGGCAGTCATTATGACATAACACCAGCGTTGACATAGGCTGACATAAAGATTTAATGTGCGAGAATATAGCACACTTTGTGGTTTTATATCCACAAAGTGTGCATATTTATTCTTTTTGTTGAGGTTGAGTCGAGTAGGTTTTGTTAAGGCGCTTTTTGCATATTATTGTTAATCAACAATAATATGTGGCAAGAATCGCGAGCTATCTTTTGTTATCAAGCTATTATCTTCTCGAATACCAATACCCGCGGCTAAATCACCTACCACCCAACTGCCGATCAAGGTGAAGCTATCACCAAAGCGGGGCAAAGGTGCAAAAGCCTGCCGAATATAGCCAGCATCATCATAAGGACCTGGTTGGAATAAACGTTCACCTTGTGGCGTGATCAGCTCCACATTGGCGCCTTCCCGTGAAAATAATGGCTTGCGAACCCAGCCAGCGCTAAGAGGTTGTTTACCGTCATCAAAAAAAGCCGGTAATAAGTTAGGGTGGCCCTGATGTTTTTGCCACAGCAGCGGCAAAATCCCTTTGTTTGATAATAAAATCTTCCAAAGTGGCTCAACAAAACGGGTATTGGAACTGATCAGCGTAGTGGCAAACTCTTCCTGCAGCATAAATTCCCAAGGATAGAGTTTAAATAGCCCCTCTATCGGGAAGCCTTCTAAGTCAACCAATTGTCCCTCGATATCACCCAACTGCTCTAGCTGGATATAACGACTATCCAAGCCTGCTTGCAGGGCAATATCCATCAGATAATCGACAGTGCCTTTATCTTCTTGGCTTTCGGTTACGCTACTAAAATAGAATGGCCGCGGCAGAGGCAGTTCAGCAAAGGCTTGCTCCAGTTTATCTTGTAACGAATTAAACTGATCTGCGCCTGCGGGCAAGGCGCCACGCATTTGCTGATCTTCCAGCCACACCCATTGAAAGAATCCTGTTTCATATAACGAGGTGGGGGTATCGTAATTTAGCTCTAATAACTTTGCCGGGCCTTTACCATCATAGGCAAAATCCATCCGGCCGTATAAATGCGGTTCGCCATTATCCCAGCTATAACGTACCGCATCCCAAAAGGCCTCCGGAATACCTAATTGCGTGAGCTTTTCTTCACTTTGTAAGATATCGGGCACTAAATCCAGCGCCATTTGATGCAGTTGCTCGGTTGGCGTTTCTAGATCGTCTTCAATTTGTGCCAAACTAAACTGATAGTAAGCAGACTCATCCCAATACGGCTCGTTATCAATAGTATGAAACTGAAAGCCTACGCTTTCGGCAAAGGCTTGCCAACCTGGGCGTGGCGCAATCGGCACTTTTTTCATAACTTAACCACCCGTTGCCGATTGGCGTGGTGCTGCCGCTGCGCGCTGTTGGGCTTGAGCGCCAAAGCCACCGCGCCGCGCCATAGTGGCAGGTTTAGGCTGTACGGCTGACGGACGGATCTGCGTTGGGCCAGATTGGGCGGCCACTGGCGTATTAGTCGCCGTGCGGAATGTACGTTGATCATCGCGCGATTTATACAACGGCTGATTCGGTACCGTATTGCGACTACCGGCACTGGCTGCTGCAGCGCTTTGTTGTTGCTGTTGCGGTGCCGCCATCCCACCACCACGGTTTAACATTTGCCCAGCTAAAAAGCCCATCATCATTGGCATAAAGAAACTGCCTGACGCTTGCTGCTGTTGGCCTGGTGCAGTTTCACACTGGCCAACACCAAAATCGGCTTCACATTCTTGTTTGTTGGCATAACGTGGTGCGACTTGTGGGTGCAGCGCTTGTGCTTCGGCAAAAGCGGCCTGACATTCGGCAGGTGGGTTGTAAAAGGCTGCACATTCATCCGGAGTACTAAAAACTTGAACTTCAGCCGTTTTTTCTGTGCCACAGCCATTCAGAATCAGTGTTGCGGCGGGGACCATAAAAATCAGCGCTGCCTTACGGCTACGTTTAAAGGTTTTCTGTTGCATAGTCTGCTCCTTAATAACTCATACAGGCTGCGTTGAGCATGCCAACACTAATAGAACAACCAGCTGAAAAAATACCGGCCGCCAGATCACCTTGCGTTATACGCTGGGGTAATTGTTTTAAGGCTAATTGGCTAACATAAAAAGTAAGTACTTGCACTACGGTGGCAACTAAACCCCAGATAGCACAATCGAGTATTGATAATGAGTGAGTTATGGCACTGGAAAGCGGTAAGGCAAAGCCAATCAGGGCGCCGGCAAAGGCTAGCGCAGCCGCAGGGTTATTGGCGCGAATTAAACCAAACTCGTCATGCGGCGTTACCCAGCTATAGAGGCGAATAAACACCAGCACTGACACCACTGCGAGCGCAAAATAGGCTAAAAAAGATGGTAAACCAGCCAACGAGCTTAAAGCAGTATCTAACATATTAAGGTCCTTTTTCAAAGTGAGAGCCTGATCCTGCGCAACTTTACGGCGTAATTCAAGTAAAACCGTATCAGCTTGTGATGAAAAGACGTTTATCGCATCAGGCAGGGCTAATAACCTGTTTGCTGGACAGCTGTGTCAGGCTTTTTTACACTCAAGAAAACTACCAAAAACATATACCCGACAAGGGTAAAACTTACCAAGGGTTAATTATGATCAAACCAACATTATTAGCGTTAGGTGTTGCACTAGCACTAGGCCTGGCAGGCTGTACCAGCCAGTCAACTGCAGAAAAAACGCAAGCGACTACCGTTACTGCTGAGCAACAGGCTGGCTTTGCACTTAAGAATTTTGATAAAAGCGTGGCACCGCAGCAAGATTTCTTTCGCTTTGTAAATGGTAACTGGTTGGGCAATACAGCGATCCCAGCCGACAAAGTCCGCTGGGGGAGTTTCGACGAATTAAGAGAAAGTGCTGAACAGCAAGTGTTAGAGATTATCCGTGAGTTAGCGGCTGGCGAACATCCGAAAAACTCAGATGCGCAAAAAATTGCTGATTTATATAATTCTTTTTTGAATGAGTCGCTGATCAATACACTCGGCTTAAACCCATTACGCGGTGATATTGCCCGTATTCAGCAAGTGCGTAATCATCAGGATCTCGCTGTGCTGTGGGGCGAATTGCAGCGTTATCGCTTTGGTACACCCGTTGCTGTTTTTGTGGGGCAGGATCAGCGTCAATCTGATCAATATATCACCGGTGCCAGTCAAGGCGGTTTAGGTTTACCGGATCGCGATTATTATTTAAAAGATGATGAGCGCTCAGTGAAGTTATTAGGCCAATATGCTGACTTTATTGCCACCCTATGGCAATTGGCGGGCTTTGATAATTCACAGCAGGCTGCTGAGCAAGTGATTGCACTGGAGAAACAACTCGCGGCAGCGCAGTGGAGCCGGATCCAAAACCGCGATCGCAATGCCACTTATAACAAACTGAGCATTGCGGAGTTGCAGCAATTAGCCCCGGGTTTTGACTGGCCAGCTTTTTTACAAGCGGCAGACTTAGGCAAAGTAAATGAGTTGGTGATCCGTCAGCCCAGCTATTTTACCGACTTTGCCAAGTTGCAAGCGCAAGTGCCGGTAACGCAGTGGCAAACCTATTTAACATTCCATTTACTACGCGCCAGTGCCCCAAACCTAAGCGAGCCCTTTGCTAATGCCAGTTTTGAGTTTTATGGCAAAACCTTAAGTGGCCAGCAAGAGCAGCGTAGTCGGGAAAAGCGCGCCGTGAGTTTAGTTGATGGCAGCCTCGGCTTTATGGTCGGCAAAGAATACGTAGCGCGGCATTTTAAACCGGAAGCCAAGGCTCGCATGGATGAGATGATTGAAAATCTGCGCGCTGCCTTCAAAGAGGCGATTAACGAATTAGAGTGGATGAGTGCTGAAACTAAGGTTGAAGCACAGGCCAAGCTGGCGAAGTTCAACACCAAAATTGGTTACCCGGATGTCTGGCGCGATTACGACTGTTTGATCATTGATGCTAATGATTTGCTTGGCAATTTGCGTCGTAGCAGCGAATGTGAATACCAGCGCATGGTGAATCGGTTAGGCCAGCCGGTTAATCGCGATGAGTGGGGCATGACACCTCAAACGGTCAATGCTTACTACAGCTCGACCATGAACGAGATTGTGTTCCCAGCAGCTATTTTGCAACCGCCATTCTTTAACGTAGACGCAGATGATGCAGTGAACTATGGTGCTATTGGCGGGGTTATTGGCCACGAATTTACCCATGGTTTTGATGATCAAGGTCGGCGCTCCGATGGTGACGGTAACCTGCGTGATTGGTGGACGCCAGAAGACGAGCGGCAATTCCGCGAGCGGGCACAGCGGATGATTGATCAATACAACGCCTTTAACCCTATCGATAATCTGCATTTACAAGGTGCTTTAGGGTTAGGTGAAAATATTGCCGATTTAGGTGGCTTAACTGTGGCCTTCCGTGCTTATCAAAATGCGACCAAAGATCAGCCGCAGCAGACCATTGCTGGTTTTACGCCAGAGCAGCGTTTCTTTATCGGTTGGGCACAAGTATGGCGCATTAAATTCCGGGATGAAGCGCTACGGCAGCAAGTGATCACAGGCCCGCATTCACCCGGCATGTACCGTGTGTTAGGGGTATTATCCAATATGCCAGAGTTTTACGAGGCCTTTGAGGTACAACCGGGCGATGGCATGTATCGTGAAGAAGATGTTCGGGTGAAAATCTGGTAATCTGCAATCAATAATGTAACAGGGAAGCATAAAATGAAAAAGATACTTAGTACCCTAATACTGGGCGCCATGCTATGTCAGGCCAGTGTGGTGCTAGCTACTGCAGTTGACATCGGTTATCAGCAACCTGCTGCTGAAATCGTGGCAATCGTGGATGCCGCGCCTACGCCAGGCGCCAGTTTAAGCCCCAACGGTTTGCTGATGTTAAATACTGGCTTTCCGGCTTTACCTAGTATTGCTGATTTAGCCGCACCAGAATATCGCTTAGCCGGAGTGCGGTTTAATTCCGCCAATACCGGGCCCACGCAACC
>CAZNXI010000095.1:0-11068 GCA_964577005.1 uncultured Rheinheimera sp. | reverse complement strand
GTTTCCATTGTTACCGGTAAGGTGGCATTACTACTGGATGTGCTAAAAGCAAATAATGCCGCATCGCGCATTTTTTTTAGAAAAATAACTGGGTCAAGTCCGCTAAGTAGCTTTAGTAAAACAGGATAAACCACTAAACCATGAATAATTAATACGCACAGTACCACTAGGAAATACTGTAATAAGCTGGCAATAGTCGCAAAGCCGAGCGTAGTAAACAGTTTTGCCATCAGGAAGAATACGCCATAAGGGGCAAGATTCATCAATAAAGTGACCAATTTCATAATCACTTCATTTAAATCAGAGAACATCGCTGCAATACGTTCACCTGTTTTACCTGATAACGCCACCGCTAAGCCAAACAAAACCGCAAACACAATGATTTGCAGCATATTGCCTGATGCCATCGATTGAATGGGGTTGCTCGGGAAAATATTAATAAAAACCTGCGCCAGTGTTGGTGCTGCACTCACATTGTAACTGGCATCGCTTTGCATATTCACGCCCACACCAGGGCCGATTAACAAGGCTGCAGCAATAGCAAAACTGATAGCAATTGCTGTCGTGATGAGATAAAGACCAATAGACTTTCCACCAAGACGCCCCAGTTTTGAGGTGTCGGACAATGAGCAAGTGCCACAAACCAGCGAGACAAAAACCAGCGGTACGACAAGCATGCGTAAACTGGCAATAAAAATCTCACCGCCGACGTGAAAAACGCCATCCACAAAAAAGGCTTTTAAGGGGATGCTTAATCCGAGTAAGGACAAGTGACGTTCATCTGCACCGCCAAGTAAAAATTGGAACAAAAAACCCACCGCTATACCTGCGGCCATACCGATAACTATACGAAGGGTCAGACTCAGTTTTTTATTAGATGTTGTCATAAATTCGACTATATAAAGCTATTACAAAGTCCCAAGAGTATCAGTTTGTAAGCAAAGAAGGCAGAGAGAAGGTAATTTTTTTTAAATTTGCGGTGCCAGCTGGATAATTAATAGTTTAAGATACAGTATTAACAAGATTATATTGAAGTGCTAGGGAGAGTTTCATGGTAAGCATCCGGCAACTATGGGTTGTGTTTTTTTTGTTCACGTTATCTGCTTGTGGCGGTGGTGGTACGCTAGATAATGGTAGTAATAATGGGGGGAGTAATGGAAATGTTGGTGCAGCGCCTGTTTTTACACTGACCTTAACGATTAAAAATAGCCAAGGTGAATTAACTAATCAACTTGCTTTAGCAACTCCCTTGATAGTTGAAGCTTCGCTAACTGCAACAAATAATGGGGTGGTTGCTGGTCAACTTATTAACTTTGCCTTTACCAGACCTGATTTGGCTGTTTTTGAAAATGATGCCGCTTCAGCGGTAACAAATGCCAATGGTATTGCGACTATAGGTATAAGAGCAGGAACTCTATCGGGTGCTGCTAGTGTTACTGCTACCTTTGGTGAAATAAACGCACAAGTTGCTTTTAACTCCGCTGGCGATGGTGGGGCCGATGTAGGTGCAGTTATAGGTTCTGTGTTACTTATTGCAGATAAACTGCAGCTTGGCTCGGCAGACACTGATCAAATTGAATTAAGTGCCCTTGTCAGGAATACCAACAATAATGTTGTTGCGGATATCCCAGTTACCTTTACCACTGATTCTGGTGAGCTACAAGTATTAGACGATGTGACCTCAGCTAACGGGATTGCGCGTGCCACCTTAACTACCCGTTCTGACAAAAATAATCGAACAGTAACGGTAATTGCTCGTGCTCAACAGCAATCTTCGGAGTTGGTGATTAACGTTGTTGGCACTCAGATTGCCATTTCG
Source organism: uncultured Rheinheimera sp. (assembly GCA_964577005.1). Taxonomy (GTDB): domain Bacteria; phylum Pseudomonadota; class Gammaproteobacteria; order Enterobacterales; family Alteromonadaceae; genus Alishewanella. The sequence goes on along the minus strand of CAZNXI010000095.1, from coordinate 9,249 downwards.
GCGCCACAGGCTGTGGTGCTAAACGACACTGCGGTACTGGATATTTTTGTTCAAGACTCTGAAGGTAATGGTCTTGAAGGCGTCGTAGTTAATTTGAACTCAGCGCTTGGTAATACCTTTAGCTCGACGAATCCAATTACTGTCGGTAGTTCTGGTAAGGCTTCGGTCAACTATACTGCAGTAAACAGTGGTGTTGACACATTAATGGTTACTGCATTGGGTAGTCAGAGAACGGTTACATTAAACGTTAGCCCGGATTCCTTTACTTTTATGCCTTTAAGTAACGATTCTACAGCTATTGAAGAAATTCCGCTTAATACCGCACAGAGACTGGAGTTACAGTGGTTGGTGAATAATGTCGCTAACGCTGGTCAGGATGTTAACTTTGCAACGAGTCGCGGCGTTATTGCTGGCTCTGAAGCCGGGCTCGGCGCTCAAGCGGTTACTGTAAACAGACTAACGAATAACACAGGTATAGCTGATGTTTTTGTGCAATCGCGTTTTGCGGGTTTAGCGACTATTGCTGCTCAATCCGGTGAAGCTGAGAGTAGGGTTAATGCGCAAAAAGTCGTAGAGTTTATTGCAATTACGCCAGCTAAAATTGAAGTACAGGCCTTTCCAGCGCAAGTAGGCCCAGGGGAGCAAAGTACTATTAGGGCTATTGTTCGTGATGCACTGAATAATCCTGTAAAAAATAGAATGATAGTTTTTACGCTGGATAATGCTGCAGGTGGCCAACTAAGTACTGTGAGTGCCGTAACTGATTCTGCCGGTGTTGCCTCTTCGCTATTCACCGCTGATCTTACAACTGGTGCAGGTGTAGCCGGCTTGAATTTAGGTGTAACAGCTTCGGTTGCTGAAACAGCTATAACTGACACCACTGATATTGCTGTTGGTGAGCGTACGTTGTTTTTCCGTTTTGGTACTGGTAATGTTATTGAGAAACCCAGTAACAGCCTTTACTCAAAAGAGTTTTCAATAATTGTGACTGATGGCTCTGGTAATCCTGTGCCAAATCAACAGCTTAATGTTGCTGTGCTGCCGGTTTCCTACGGGGTTGGTAGATGGGTACGTTCTCCTGAAAACGGTGAGTTTAAATTCTGGGATGCGCGTAGAAATAGCACCTGTGCCAATGAAGACGTGAATTTAAATGGTATCTTTGATGCGGGTGAAGATAGAAATGGCGACGGTCAGCTGACACCAGGCAATATTGCGACAGTGCCTCAAACCGTGACTGCAGATGTTAATGGTATTGCCGTCTTCAACGTGCGCTATCCACAAGATGTTGGCGCATGGTTAGATGTGCGACTGCAGGTTTCAGGCTTTGCTGCTGGAACAGAGAACGTGAATTTTAGAAATTACACCTTGCCTGTCTCGGCAGATGACGTAACCAACGAAACTTCGCCACCACCTCAAAATCCTTTTGGTGAGTTTTCAGCTGGCTGCGTTGTTTTAAACTAGTTACTAGCCAATCTCGAGACACTGCCAGTTCAATGCTGGCAGTTGTAAGGTCGAAATAAAAGCCCCCTCGGGGCTTTTATTTTAAGTATTGCTGATAGACTTAACGTTGGAACTGATAAACCGAACCTAACTTGAGGATTTGCGTTAGCTCATCTAAAGCCGAACGGCTTTCAATGACTAACTGTGGATCCTCTAAGTCTGCTTCAGTTAATTTGTCACGATAATGCTTATCTACCCAATTATTTAAGGTCGAAAATAGCTGATCGTTCATAAGTACTGCGGGGTTCACCGCAGCGCGTTCTTGCGCATTTAGCACAACGCGTAAGCGTAAACATGCTGGCCCGCCACCGTTTTGCATACTCTGTTTTACATCAAAGTATTTAACTTGCTTGATCGGCGTATTTTGCTGACAAAGTTCGGTTAAAAAGCGATAAACTGCTGGGTTTTCTTGACATTCGGTTGGGGCAATAATGACCATTTCGTCGTTCGGTAAATTAATCAGCTGCGTATTAAACAAATAGCTACTAATGGCATCGGTGACCGAGACTTGCTTAGCGGCAACTTCGATAAAGTGCAGTGGCGAACTGTCTCCAAACTTGCGTTGAATTTCTTGTAAGCCTTGTTGGGTATTTAAAAAGGCTTGTTCGTGGAAAAACAGAACGTTACGGTTACCGACCGCAATAACATCGTTGTGGAACACGCCCTGATCGATTACGGCAGGGTTTTGCTGCAAGAAAACCGTATTGGCTTCGCTTAAACCATGCAGCCGTGCAACGGCTTGGCTAGCTTCTAAGGTTTGGCGAGCAGGAAAACGCTGCGGCGCGGCTTTACTACTATCAAAAGCGTAGCGGCCATAAACAAAGAGTTCTACGCCACTTTTGGCATAATCGCTACAAAGCCTTGTATGGTTTGCCGCACCTTCATCGCCAAAGTGATCATTATCTGGCAGATGTTGGTGATGGGCAAAATACTGCTCGTTAGCAAACATCGCTTTTAAAATTCTACCAGTTGTTGTCGGTTCTAACGAGCGGTGAAATTTATTGGTTAAGTTCGCTGGCGTAAAATGCACACGGCCATCAGCAGTATCCGCACTTGGTGATACGGTAGCGGCATTGGCTGTCCACATACTAGAGGCAGAGCAAACTGCTCTTAAAATTTCAGGCGCTTTGCTGGCGGCAGTGCGGATCACTTCGCTATCTGAACCAGTAAAACCTAATCGACGTAACGCACTAATATCGGGCCTTTCTTGCGGAGCCAACACCCCTTGTACCATACCCAAGTCGTGCAGGGCTTTCATTTTTTGCAAACCTTGCTTTGCGGCTTGCTTTGGGCTTGAATGGTTACGGGCATTATTGAGCGAGGCAACATTGCCAAGCGATAAACCGGCATAATTGTGGGTAGGGCCCACTAAGCCGTCGAAATTTGCTTCATAAGCTTGCATTTATATTATCCTTATCTTGTTGCGACACTGTTTTTGTTATTTTTCCGGCCGCATGATGTTATGCTTCATTTTTTTGAGTCGTGTTTGGCCAAACTCAATGAAAAAGCAGGCCAAAAGGCATAATAATCAACTTATGCACTTGTCACAACTGCGGTTTGCGGATATACGTTTAAAAAGGGCGCTAAACTGATGGCGCTGGATTAAAGGATCTTTGGGTTAAAAATGGCGAAATCACTGGTAATAGTCGAATCTCCGGCAAAAGCAAAAACCATCAATAAATATCTGGGTAATGACTTTATAGTTAAATCCAGTGTTGGGCATATTCGTGATCTGCCCACCAGCAGCACTAAAGATAAAAGCAAAACTGCGGATAAAACGCTGACTAAAGAGCAAAAGGACTATCAGGCGTTAGTCGATCGCATGGGCATTGACCCTGCCAATGGCTGGAAAGCGCGCTATGAAATTTTACCGGGCAAAGAAAAAGTTGTTAAAGAACTTAAAACGCTGGCTGAAAAAGCGGATACCGTTTACCTCGCAACGGACTTAGACCGTGAAGGAGAGGCAATTGCTTGGCACTTACGGGAAATTATCGGCGGCGATGATGCGAAATTTAAACGCGTGGTGTTTAACGAAATTACTAAAAATGCCATTACGCAAGCCTTCCATGAACCGGGAAAACTGAATTTAGACCAGGTAGATGCTCAGCAAGCACGCCGTTTCTTGGATCGGGTTGTCGGCTTTATGGTTTCCCCTTTACTGTGGAAAAAAGTGGCAAGAGGGCTTTCTGCTGGTCGAGTTCAGTCTGTCGCGGTAAGGCTGGTTGTTGAGCGTGAACGTGAAATAAAAGCCTTTGTGCCAGAGGAATATTGGACGATAGCGGCCGACACCTTAACGTCTGCCAAGCAGCCGTTGCAGCTTGCCGTACAAAAATACTTAGGCAAAACATTCAGTCCAATTAACAAAGTTGAGGCTGATCAGGCACTCGCTGCGTTAAAAGCCGCTGATTATCGTGTGGTAGAGCGGGAAGACAAACCTAGCAGCAGTAAGCCACAAGCGCCATTTATTACCTCTACTTTGCAGCAAGCTGCTAGTACCCGCTTGGGGTATGGCGTAAAGAAAACCATGATGTTGGCGCAGCGTTTATACGAAGCGGGCCATATTACCTATATGCGAACCGATTCGACCAATTTAAGTACGGAAGCGGTCGCAAACTGTCGTGATTATATTGCTAAGAAGTTTGGTCAGGCTTATTTGCCGGCAGAGCCATTAAGTTATGGCAGCAAAGCCAATGCGCAAGAAGCTCACGAAGCCGTAAGACCTTCAGATGTATCGGTGCTTGCCTCTGATTTAAGCGATATGGAGCAAGATGCCCGTAAGCTGTATGAACTGATTTGGCGGCAATTTGTTGCCTGTCAAATGCCACCTGCGTTATATGATGTCACTAATATTACTGTGGCAGCAGCCGATTATGAATTAAAAGCTAAAGGCCGCGTGCTACGTTTCGATGGCTGGACCAAGGTACAACCCGCCATAAAACGAAAAGGGGATGAAGAAAACGAATTGCCAGATGTAAAAGCTGGCGAACTGCTTGAACTGGCAGACTTGAATGCGGCGCAGCATTTTACTAAGCCACCCGCGCGGTTTAGCGAAGCGAGTTTAGTAAAAGAGTTAGAAAAACGTGGCATTGGTCGGCCATCGACTTATGCCGCTATTATTTCAACCATTCAAGAGCGCGGCTACGTCCGCGTTGAAAATAAGCGTTTTTATGCGGAGAAAATGGGTGAGATCGTCACCGACAGGTTGGTTGAGAATTTTGATGACTTGATGAACTACGATTTTACGGCCAACATGGAGTTGAAACTGGACGATATTGCCAAGGGGCAGCTCAGCTGGCGTCAGGAACTCGACGAATTCTATCAAGGCTTCAGTAGCAAGTTAAAAACGGCTGAGTTAGATCCAGAACACGGCGGCATGCGCGTTAATCAGTTTGTCTTAACGGATATTAGCTGCCCGACCTGTGGCCGACAAATGGGTATTAGAACCGCCTCCACAGGGGTATTCCTTGGCTGTTCAGGATATAACCTGCCACCGAAAGAGCGTTGTACCACAACCATGAATTTGGTGTCTGGCGAGGAAGCGGTGAATGTTGCCGATGAAGAGCATGAAACCGAGGTACTTCGCAACAAGAAGCGCTGCAGTAAATGCGGCACCGCTATGGATAGTTATTTGATAGATGAACATCGTAAGCTGCACGTTTGCGGTAATAATCCGCAGTGTGATGGTTATCAAGTCGAAGATGGTAGCTTTAAGTTAAAAGGCTATGAAGGTCCGGAAATTGAATGCGATAAATGTGGCGCGCAAATGCAGTTAAAGTCAGGCCGCTTTGGTAAGTACTTTGGTTGTACCAATGCGGATTGTAAAAATACTCGTAAATTACTACGTAATGGTGAGGCGGCACCGCCAAAAGAAGATCCAGTACATTTGCCTGAGTTGAAATGCGAAAAGTCAGATACCTACTTTGTGTTACGTGATGGTGCCGCAGGCCTATTTTTAGCGGCTGCGACTTTCCCTAAGTCACGCGAAACCCGCGCGCCATTGGTCAGTGAATTAAAACGGTATCGCGAACTGCTTTCGCCTAAGTTTTATTATCTTGCGGATGCACCGGCTACTGATCCGGCCGGCAACCCAGCTATAGTTCGCTGGAGCCGAAAAACAAAACAGCAATATGTTATGACAGAAAAAGAAGGCAAGGCGACAGGTTGGTCTGCTTGGTATGAGCAAGGTCGTTGGGTCGTTACAGATAAGTAGCAATCAGTGATGAAGCGGGTAGGGCATGCTGACTACCCGCTGCTATAACGTTTTAAAGCAGATTACCATTTGCGTTTCGGTGCAAATAACTCGTCAATGTCTTTGTTATCTTTCTCACCGCGTTTGGCAATATCTTTAGCATTGCCCTGTTTTAATTCTTGAGTAATTTCTTCTAAGGCCATACGGGATTCAGAAATACGATTGGTAATATAGTCGTTTTGATGACTTGTGGCATTAAGGTAAGCTAGTGCTTTTTCGTAGTACTGTCTTGCTGAACCCAACATTGCGTTAGAATGGGCACTTTTGCCACGTTTAATCTGGCTTTCAACATTAATTCTCAGTTGTAACAAATCTAATCTTCGATCTTCGTCAATCACTAGCTGAGTTTCAACGTGGCCACGAGCATGCTCGGCTCTAAGCATATTCCTCAGTTTTTTGATCCCTTTGATCATCGCAATTAGTTGTTGATCATTATCTGGCAGCGCCACATTATCAGCAACGATTTCACCCGATTTACTTAACGTTGCCACACGGGCTTCTGTTTCTTCTAATCTATGCTTTAAATCCCGTTGTCCAGGCTCTAATTCAACCATGGCTTTTAATAAATAGGCTATTCGTTTTAGCAGCATTAAAGAGATGCCCACAGATAATGGCACATTAGCTGAGTTAAAGAGGATTTCTTCTGATTCCTCAAGCGCATGGCGAAGCTTTGTGAACTCAGCACGTTTGAGTGCTTGAATACGCTCGCGATGTTGTTGCACTACATTGACTGTAATGGCAATAATCACCAGTGCTACGATAAGCGTGATGATTAGGGCTATGACCATTTAGACCTCTTTTTCATATTGTCATGGATCTATCTTAATCGTAAAAGTGTTTCTATACCAACTTAACTGTTTTTAACGAGCTGTAAAACTGTTCAGCATGTTTGTCAGACTAGCAAAAATCGCACCATAATCCACGCGTTATTTGTGACTGAACTACGACTTTTGGCTAAAACATTTTGTTATAGATATTTCTCGTATAAAAAGTTATTGGAATATTCAGCAACTACGGTATATTTGTAATTAAAGTATGAAAGGCGTCAGAATATGAAATTACAGCAGCTGCGTTATATTGTCGAAGTGATGAATCATAACCTCAACGTATCTTCAACCGCAGAGAGTTTATATACCTCACAGCCCGGAATTAGCAAGCAAGTGCGAATGCTGGAAGATGAGTTAGGTATCCAGGTGTTTGGTCGCAGTGGCAAACATTTGACGCATGTGACGCCTGCTGGTCGCGAAGTTATTGAGATTGCGCAGCAAATTTTGGCTAAGGTTGAAAATATTAAGGCGATTGCTAAAGAGCACACCTTGCCTGATCAAGGCAAATTAAATATCGCTACCACTCATACCCAAGCTCGCTATGCTTTACCACCAGTGATCCGTAGTTTTATGCAGAAATTTCCAAAAGTGTCATTACATATGCATCAGGGTACTCCCCAGCAAATTTCTGAAGCGGCTTCTCGAGGTGATGCTGACTTCGCGATTGCTACTGAAGCTTTACACTTATACAGTGATTTGGTGATGCTGCCTTGTTATCACTGGAATCGCAGTATTATTGTCCGTAGAGATCATCCTTTAGCTCAGCTGAACCAGCAGGTAACGGTAGAGGATGTGGCTCGCTTTCCTATTGTCACTTATGTGTTTGGTTTTACTGGTCGCTCTGAGCTAGATCGCGCCTTTGCAGCAAAAAATTTAGAGCCGCATATTGTGTTTACAGCTACTGATGCTGATGTTATTAAAACCTATGTTAGATTAGGTTTAGGTGTAGGTGTGATTGCGTCGATGGCGATTGATCCTGAACTTGATCACGATTTAACGATGATTGATGCCAGCCATTTATTTGAAGCCTCAACAACAAAAATAGGCTACCGTAAAGGTGCCTTCTTAAGAACCTACATGTACGATTTTATTGAGCGGTTTGCGCCACACTTAACCCGTGATGTTGTAGAGAAAGCTAATGCTTTACGAAGTCAGGAAGAAGTAGACCGTATGTTTAGTAAGTTTGAGCTGCCGGTACGTTAGGTTAATTGAAAATGCTGTTGCAAAATAGCCTCAGTAAAGAGGCTTTTTAGGTAAAAGCCTCTGGGCAATGTTTGAATCGGTTCGCCATCTGCACCAACCGCCTTGGTCAGCGCTTTACTATCGGCGCCTTTCGGGCGCAATTGTAAAACTTTACCATGCGCTCCTCGAATCTTGGCAATACCCCCTAAACTAATTAATTCCATGAGCTCTTCCCAATCTTGCTGTAACAAATGTTGCTGCTCTAGACTCGGCTGCCATAAAAATCCTTGGCCAATGACGCGCTCCGCTAATGGAATGTGACGCTCAGCTAAAATGGGCAACCATAAAACATGGCTGAGCTTACGGCAGACCCAAGAGTCTTGCCACTGCTGGCCAATTACACCGGTGAGCGGTGCTAAGCACACATAAGTGCTTTCTAACGGTTTACCCAGTTGATTAATAGGCAGTGTTTTCAGTTCAATTCCCAAGTTGGGGAAATCAGGCAGTGCTTGTGAGCCTGCGCTCGCACCCAAGGCTCGCTCCATCAGTTGCCCCACCCAACCTTTATCTCTATTTAGGTTAGCAGGCACGGCAATGTGTAAATCAGCCGCTAACTGGCCCAGTGTTAAACCCGCTATTTGTTGGCAAGTGTTGAGTAGATCGGCGGTCGAGCAGGGTGTGGCAGGCATAGGGACAAACATTAACCAATAATTCCCCATACCCTAGCATCTTTTTGTATTTGTGGCTGCTTAAAATTACAGCAAACTGACTTATGCACATAGCGGTTTAAAGTTTTTATTTGGCTGAAACTAAGCAATGTTATGAAATATATAGAGAAAATAGCATAGCGTTTCACGCTGTTATTCCAGAATATTAAGTTATTAAGTGATTAACTTATGCTTAATAACAGCTTTATGCACAGGTGCTGTGAAGAAGTGCACATTCACTTGTTGATTTGCTGCACATATGTGGATAAGTTTGGCGTGGTTTTTTAAAAAATACCGTTTGCTGCGAGCACGACTTTGTGAAAGAATCCTTTACATAGCAAAGTTTAGAACGCTTGAGGTTTGTGTGATCGATGCCGAGGGTTTCAGACCCAATGTCGGCATAGTGATTTGTAACACCCATGGACAGGTGTTTTGGGCGAAAAGATATGGCCAACATTCCTGGCAATATCCACAGGGCGGTATTGATGACGGTGAAACAGCCGAAGAAGCAATGTTCCGCGAGCTACATGAAGAAGTCGGTTTAAGACCTGAAGATGTAGAAATTATAGCAACGACGAAACATTGGTTACGCTATAAGCTGCCTAAGCGGTTGATCCGCAAAGACAGTAACCCTGTGTGTATCGGACAGAAGCAGAAATGGTTTTTACTGCGTCTTACCTGTCGGGAAGAGGATGTTAATCTGGCGAGAACCAGTCATCCGGAATTTGATAGCTGGCGTTGGGTAAGTTACTGGTATCCGGTTCGGCAGGTGGTTTCTTTTAAA